>CAYPWQ010000142.1:0-3270 GCA_964414495.1 uncultured Oscillospiraceae bacterium | reverse complement strand
CCCTGCTGGAAAAGGCGGCGGGGCTGGGTCACACGGAGGCGCAGTTCCAGTGCGGCTTCATGTATGACCGGGGACTGGGAATGCTGTTTTCGGATCGGAAGCGGGCGTTCACCTGGTATGAGCGGGCGGCGCAGGCGGGCCATGCCGAAGCGCAGTTCGACCTTGGAAAGCTGTACGAGCGCGGCGAGGGCACGGAAAAGGACGAGGCCGCAGCCCTCCTCTGGTACGAAAGAGCCGGCGAGCAGGAGCAGAGCTATGCCCTGCCCCGCTGCGCCGCGCTGCGGGAGGAGGGGCCCTTCGCAGACCGGGAAAAGGCCCTTTACTGGAAGGAAAAGCTGGCCAAGCTGGGCGATGCGGAGGCGCAGTATTCCTGTGCGGAAGGACTTCTGGAGAGCGATCCGGAAAAGGCGCTGCGCTGCTGCGTCTCGGCGGCTCAAAGCGGCAAGGTGGAGGCGCAGCTCCTCTGCGGCACCATGTACGAGTTCGGCATGGGCACGGCGGCGGACAAGAAAACGGCGCTTTTCTGGTATGAAAAGGCGGCGGAGCAGGGCGATGTCAAGGCGCAGAAGACCTGTGCCCGCTGCTACCAGACGGGCACGGGAACGGCGGTAGATCAGCGCAGGGCCCTGCACTGGTATGAGCAGGCTGTGCAGCAGGGAAGTGCCGATGCGCTCTATGAATGCGCCCGCTGCTATTACTATGGCGAGGGCACGGAGCAGAACAGGAACGAGGCCAAAAGGGCTTTTCGGCTGGTAGCCGAGTACGCGCTGGACAGCGAGCTGCGCGAGAACGCGCGCAGGGCGCTGCGGGCGCTGTTCTGAGCCCGCCCCGGCGAAAAACAACAAAAAAGCAGCCGCGGGACGCAACAGCGTCCCGCGGCTGTCTGTTTTCACTTTCAGAAAATGCGGTCGCCGTTCTTCACGGCCCGATCCGGCGTCAGCAGCACCACGCCCGCAGGCGTGTCCGCGCCGAGGATGCGCACCTCGCTCTTCACCGCGCCGATGTGGATGGGCTCCAGATTCACGCAGCAGATCACCTGTCGCCCCACCAGCTCCTCCGCCGTGTAGAGCTCGGTGATCTGGGCGGAGGAGAGCTTCCGCCCCAGCTCCTCGCCGAAGTCGATCAGCAGCTTGTAGGCGGGGTGATGGGCCTTGCGATTGGGCGACGCGCCGAGAATGGTGCCCACCCGCAGCTCCACCTGGTCAAATTCCGTTACGCCGATCATAGGGTCGTCCTCCTTCTGTTCCTTTGCCCCTATCATAGCATGCCGCCGCACCCCGCGCAAGCGCCGCTCTTGCGCTGCCGCTGCCGCTGTGGTAAGATCGAAGCGAAACGCTGATATGACAGGGAGGAACGGGCATGAAGCAGTATGTGGTGGACGCCTTTACGGACAGGATCTTTCATGGCAACCCGGCGGCGGTCTGCGTGATGGAGAGCTGGCTGCCGGAGCAGACCATGATGGACATCACGCGGGAGAATAACCTTTCGGAAACGGCCTTCGCCGTGCGGGAGGGGGAGGACTATCATCTGCGCTGGTTCACCCCCGGCGGCGAGATCGACCTCTGCGGCCATGCTACGCTGGCAACGGCCTGGGTGCTGCTGCACTTTTACCTGACGGGGACAGACCGCGTGGTCTTTCACACCCTGAGCGGCGAACTCACGGTGATCCGGCGGGGCGAGCTGCTGGAGATGGAATTCCCCGCCTATGCGCTGCGGCGCACCGTCGTGACGGAGGAGCTGACGGCGGCTCTGGGGGCGCGGCCGGAGGAGGTCTGGCTGGGCCGGGATCTGCTCTGCGTGTTCCGGGAGGAGGAGACGGTTCGCGCTCTCGCGCCGGACATGGAAAAGCTGCTGGGGCTGGAGGGCCTGCTGCTGCATGTCACCGCGCCCGGGCGGGAGACGGACTGCGTTTCCCGCAGCTTTGCGCCGAAGCTGGCCGTGCCGGAGGATCCCGTCTGCGGCTCCGGACACTGTCACATCATCCCCTACTGGGCGGCGCAGCTGGGAAAGACCGAGCTCACGGCTTATCAGGCCTCCCGCCGGGGCGGTACGCTCCATTGCCGCATGGCGGGGCAGCGGGTGTTTCTGGCGGGGCAGGCAGCGCTGTTTTCCGAGGCAGAGCTGCATGTCTGATCGCCGCGCCCGGACTTGACACGCCGCCGCGCCTGTGGTAATATACTGACATTATCGAGTGAACTGGCGATGAAAGGGAAAAGTAAGACCACCGCCGCGTGAAAGAGAGTCCCCGTCCTGGGCTGAAAGCGGGGATCACTGTGAGCCGGTCTGAAATGCGCCCCGGAGCCGACGGGAGAGGAAATGCTCCCGCGTGCGGCCGCGTTAAGGCCTGAACCGGTGCTGGCCGGTGAGCGAAACATGAGAGTGGAACCGCGTTTTACGCCTCTCATACCTGCCGCAGGGCGGGTATGGGGGCGTTTTTCATTTTCTCTCTTTTCGCTGTTGGAATCGAAAGGAGAATCCCATAATGTTTGCCCGACTCGATGAGCTTCTGCGGGCGTATCTTGTCCGCGACCCGGCGGCGCGCAGCCGTCTGGAGGTGTTTTTGCTGTACCCCGGCGTGGCGGCGGTGCTGTGGCACCGGCTGGCCCACTGGCTGTACGAAAGAGGTTTTGGTTTCGCCGCCCGGGCGGTCTCCCAGTGGAGCCGCTTCTGGACGGGGATCGAGATCCATCCCGGCGCGGTCATTGGCCGCCGCCTCGTCATCGACCATGGCAGCGGCATCGTTATCGGCGAGACCGCGGTGATCGGCAACGACGTGCTGCTGTATCAGGGCTGCACCCTGGGCGGCACCGGCAAGGAGCGCGGCAAGCGCCATCCCACTCTGGGCGACCATGTGATGGTCGGCAGCGGCGCCAAGGTGCTGGGGCCCATCACCATCGGGCGCTTTTCCCGCGTGGCGGCGGGCGCCGTGGTGCTGAATGATGTGCCGGAGGACTGCACCGCCGTGGGCGTGCCCGCCCGCGTCGTCCGGCGCGCGGGCGAGAGGGTGCCGCCGTCGGAGAGCGTGGATCAGATCCACGTGGAGGATCCGGTGCAGACCGAGCTGGAGGCGCTGCGCCGGCGTCTTGATGAACTGGAGAAAAAACTGGAGGAAAAGGAGACCCGCCATGTATCTGTATAATTCTGCCACCCATAAGAAAGAGGAGTTTGTCCCAAACCACCCCGACATCGTGAAGATGTACACCTGCGGTCCCACGGTCTATCACTTTGCCCACATCGGCAATCTGCGCAGCTACATCATGGAGGATGTGC
>CAYPWQ010000141.1:0-3290 GCA_964414495.1 uncultured Oscillospiraceae bacterium | reverse complement strand
CACCTCTGCGGGGTACCGCATCCTCTTCCCCTACGCGGTGGTGTTCTCCGCCCTGGCCTTCTTCACCATGAGCGCCGTCCGCCATGGCGACAGCACGGAAAACGTCAAGCGCGGCCTGGAGGCCTTTGACGTGGACGACTGAGCGCCGCTTCTTCCCAAACGAATCAAAAAGCCCGTCTGCCGCAGCAGACGGGCTTTTTTCTGTTCAGTTCCCTTCGCCTGTCCAGAGCAGCTCCTCCGCCGTGACCGGCTGGGAGATCATCTCCGTTTCCAGCATGAATGCAACGGTCTTTTCAATGGAGCGCAGATCCTCCTCCGTCAGCTCCGTGTGGAAATCGTAATAGGCGATCATATCGTCCACCGCCTGCCGGTCCAGACCGGTCTCCTCCACGGCGATCTGCCGCGCGTGCTCTTCCTCCTCCGTCATGGAGCGCAGGATCGCCCGGTGCGCCGTCTGAAACTCCTCCACCAGCTCCGGATAGCGCTCGGCAAAGCTGCGGGCACAGGCCACCAGCACCACGCCCTCGATCAGCCCCGTGCCGTCCGTCAGCACGTGATAGCCCGCCTCCGCAGCACGATAGGCGTTGGCGCCGGCCAGCAGCGCCGCGTCCACCTGTCCGGCCTCCAGCGCCGCCTGCGCGTCGCCGATGGACATGGCCAGGTAATCCACATCCTCCATGGAGAGGCCGTTCTCCTTCAGATAGGCGGCCAGCAGCTCGTGTAGTGTCGAACCCTTGGGGCCCGCCACCGTTTTCCCCACCAGATCGGCCGCGCAGCGGATCTCCTCGCTGCCCGTCAGGATCTGATAGGCCTTGGGCTGGCTGCTGTATGCACCGATGAGGCAGATGTCGCCGCCGTTCACCGCAGAGAGGATCACCGAGGGCGCGCTCACCGCAAAGAGGAACTGCACGTCCCCGGAGGCCAGCGCCTGCGTCTGTTCTGCGCCGTTCGTGATGTTGGCATAGTCGATCTCAATGCCGAGAGGCGCAAAGTGCCCGGCAAAGATGCCGTCCGCCTTTTCCACCATGGACGGCACGTTCAGCGGCGATTTCACATAGGTCACGGTCAGCTTCTCCGGATAGCTCTCCTCCGTTCCGCCGCAGGCCGCCGTGCCTGCCAGCAGCAGCACAGCCAGCAGGATGCTCAGTATCTTTCGTTTCATTGTTCTGTCTCCATTTCCCGCAGGATCTCCTCCCGAAGGGCGGCCAGCTCTTTCGCCGCCGGTTCCCGGCCGTGGGCGCGGTCCGGCAGCGCATAGCGCCGCGCGATCCGCCCCTCCCGCAGCAGCAGGATCTCATCCGCCAGGCAGAGCGCCTCCTCCAGATTGTGTGTCACAAGGAAGATCCCCTTTTGTTCCGTTCGCTGCACCCGCAGCAGCTCCCGCTGCATGGTGCGGCGCGTAAAATAGTCCAGCGCCGAAAACGGCTCGTCCAGCAGCAGCCACTCCGGGTCATAGGCCAGCGCCCGCGCAAGCGCCGCCCGCTGCTGCATCCCGCCGGAAAGCTGATGAGGCCGCGCCTTTTCAAAGCCGGCAAGACCCACCAGCTCGATGAGCCCGCGCAGTCTCTCGTCGGAAAGCGTTTTTCCTGCCGCTGCAAGGCGGATATTCTCCTCCGTATTCAGCCAGGGCATCAGCCGCGGCTCCTGAAAGATCACGCCCATGCGCTGCCCCGCGGGGATGCAGACCTCGCCCGCATCCTGCTTTTCCAGTCCCGCCAGAATGCGCAGCAGCGTCGTTTTTCCGCAGCCGCTCTTTCCCAGCAGCACCGTGATCCTGCCGCTGCCAAGCCGCAGTTCCAGCCCCGAGAGCACCCGCAGCGCACTGCCGTGCAGCCCATAGCTCTTGCAGAGGTTCGTTACCGTGATCTCACTCACAGAGCCCCTCCTTTCTCAGCCGGCGGCGGATCAGCCGCTCGAACAGGCGGTTGCAGACAAAGCCGGTCAGTCCGATCACCACGATGCCGGCGATCACCCGATCCGTACGCGCCATATATTGCGCGTCCAGGATCAGATAGCCCAGTCCGCTCTCCGCGGCGATCATCTCCGCGCCCACCAGGGCGCGCCAGCTGTATCCCAGCCCCACCTGCATCCCCACCAGAATGTCCGGCACGGCGGCCGGAAGCTGGATCCTCCGGAAGATCTGCAGCCGGGTGAGGCCGAACACCGTCCCCACCTCCAGCAGCCCCCGGTCGCAGCAGGAAAAGCCCTTTTCCACATTCAGCAGCACGGGAAAAAAGGCGGCGAGAAAGATCAGCGCCACCTTGGAGGGCTCTCCGATGCCGAACCAGAGGATCAGCAGCGGGATCAGGCTCAGCGGCGGCACATTGCGCGCAAAGTCGATCAGCGGCCGGGTATAGCGCCGGACAGCGGGGCAGAGCCCCTGCCAGAGACCCAGCAGCAGCGCGACCGCAAAGGCCAGGGAAAAGCCCGCCGCCACCCGCAGGATGCTGGCTCCCATGCTCTTCAGCAGCAGCCCGCTGGTAAACAGCTCCCAGAGGGCCCGCGCCGCCTTCTGCGGCGGCGGGAGCAGATAGGCGCTCCAGCGCCCGGAGGCGGCCGCCGCCCACCAGAGCAGCAGCAGCGCCGCAGGCAGCAGCAGGCCCCGTATCCACTGCGTTTTTCTCATGCGCTCTCCCCTTCCGGGCCGCTCTCCTCCCGCCGCAGCAGCGTCCGTGCCGCGCAGAGGGCGGGCCCCTCCTCCTGCCGCAGGATCCACCGCAGGAAATGCTCCAGCGAGGGGTGCCACACCGGCCATTCGTGTCCGCCCTCAAATTCCTCGTACAGAAGCGGGTAACCCTTCTCCCGCAGCAGCGTGTGCAGCGTCCCGCAGCTCGCCCAGAGCGGATCCTCCCGCCCCATCGAGAGATAGATGGGGATGCGTCCGACCGGCGGCTGCTCCAGCAGGCAGCGGATGTCTGCCGTCTGCGGCAGCGCCTCGGCCGCGCCGAAGATGCTGCGCCGCAGGCGCAGCGCCGTCTCCGCCGTGATGGGGGCGCTTTCGCCGCCGAACAGGAGCTGCTGCAGATCCCACGCGGGGGAAAAGACGCCCGCCGCGCCGAAGCGATCCGGGCAGCACAATGCCAGCCGCAGCGCCCCATAGCCGCCCATGGACTGTCCGGCCACCAGCCAGTCCTGCGGCCGGGGCGAAAGGCGGAACAGACGCGCTGCCAGTGCAGGCAGCTCCTCTCCGAGACAGGTGAACCAGCGCTCGCCGCTGTCGCTGTCGCAGCAGAAGCTGCAGCCGCAGTCCGGCATCAGCACGGCGATGCCGCTCTTTTCTGCCAGACGCA
>CAYPWQ010000140.1:0-3337 GCA_964414495.1 uncultured Oscillospiraceae bacterium | reverse complement strand
GTCATGAGCTATCGTCTGCGTCTGCCCGCGGGGGCGGACGTGCGGCAGGAGCTGCCGAAGCTGCAGCAGCTGCAGGAGGAGGATCCCCAGCTCCACATCGTCTGGGACGAGCGCCTGCGGGAAATCCAGCTGCGCCTCATGGGCGAGGTGCAGATCGAGGTGCTGCGCCGCCTCATCGCCGACCGCTTTGATCTGGAGGTGGAGATCGACGCAGGCCGCATCCGCTATCTGGAGACCATCGCGGACACGGTGGAGGGCGTGGGCCATTACGAGCCCCTGCGCCATTATGCGGAGGTGCATCTGCTGCTGGAGCCCCTGCCCCAGGGCAGCGGACTGGTCTTTGCCTCTGCCTGCCGGGAGGATGTGCTTGATCTCAACTGGCAGCGTCTGATCCTGACCCATCTGGAGGAAAAGCCCCATTTGGGCGTGCTGACCGGCTCGCCCATCACGGATATGAAGATCACGGTGGCGGCGGGCCGCGCCCATCTGAAGCACGCAGAGGGCGGCGACTGCCGTCAGGCCACCTATCGCGCCGTGCGCCATGGTCTGATGAAGGCGGAGAGCGTGCTGCTGGAGCCCTACTACCGTTTCCGGCTGGAGGTGCCCATGAGCGAGATCGGCCGCGCCATCAGCGACATCCGCCTGCGCAGCGGCAGCTTCGACTCCCCTGTGGAGGAGGACGGCAGCATGGTGCTGACCGGCCGCGCGCCGGTTGCGACCCTGCGGGATTACGCGCGGGAGGTGGCAGCCTATACCCGCGGAAGAGGACGGCTGCTCTGCACGGTGGAGGGATACGACCTCTGTCATAACCCGGAGGAGGTCATGGCGGAGATCGGCTATGAGGCGGAACGGGACACGGAGAATCCGGCGGATTCCGTTTTCTGCTCTCACGGCGCGGGTGTCGTGGTGCCCTGGACGCAGGTGGAGGAGCACATGCATCTGGAGAGCTGCCTGAAAACCGACACAGCGGAAACGGAGATCGAATCCGCGCCGCGGGTGGTGCAGCGGAACCTCAGTCTGGACGACAAGGAGCTGGAGAGCATCATGCTGCGGGAGTTCGGCCCCATTTCCCGCCGACAGTACCGCGAGGCAAAGGAGTATACCGCCCCCGCGGCCCAGGCCGCGCCCTACCGGAAAAAGACGGACTATCTCATCGTGGACGGCTACAACCTCATCTTCGGCTGGGACGAGCTGGCGGCTCTGGGCCGGGAGGATATCGGCGCGGCCCGTCACCGGGTCATGGACATCCTCAGTAACTACCGGGGCTATACCCGCTGTGAGCTGATTTTGGTGTTCGACGGCTATCTGGTCAAGGGCAATCCCGGCAGCACCGAGGATTATCACGGCATCCATGTGGCCTATACCAAGGAAGGGGAGACCGGCGACCTCTACATCGAGCGCCTGACCAACGAGATCGGGCGGAACGACTCCGTCCGTGTCGCCACCTCCGACGCCATGATCCAGCTGGCCGCCCTGCGGGACGGCGTGCAGCGCATCTCTACCCGTGAGCTCATCGAGGAGATCCGGGAGGTTGAGAAAAAGATTGCGGAGGAGATCGAAACGCTGAACCGGAAATAAAAAAACAGCCCGCCGACGGGAACCGTCAGCGTGCTGTTTCATATCCTTATGGTCGTGCAATCAAAGAAATGCGCTGCTGCGCAAATAATGCAAAGGCGATAGACTTTACAGCAGTTCGCGATAGATCTTCGTCATGGTCTCCTGGTCGAACTTCACATAGCTCTGGTTCAGCAGGCGCTGCTGCAGCTCAATGACATCGGCGGCAAAGCTGACCGTCTCGTCCTCCGTCATGCCGTACTCATGGAGATGACGGCGGCTGATGATGTTGTCCAGCAGCTTTTCCAGCTCGTCATACACATTCTCTACCTTGCAGCCCAGAATGTCCGCCATCAGCGTTTCCATGCGCAGGATCTTGCCGGTGGGATTCTGCCGGTGATACTCACGGAACACGGCGGTGAAGAACTGATAGTTGGCCTCGCCGTGAGTCACATGATACTTGCCGGAGAGAGGATAGCTCATGGCATGGACGGCGCCGGTGCCCGCGTTGGCAAAGGCGATGCCTGCCATGTCGCTGGCCATGAGGAAGTCGCCCAGCAGGGCAATGCGGGTCTCCTCGCCCTCGGCCAGCACCCGGCGGAAGCCGCTGATGATGAGGCGGGCAGCCTCCTCGCTGAAGAGCTCGGTGTAGCGGTTGGCCTTGGGGGAGACGAAGGACTCCACCGCGTGGATCAGCGCGTCGATGGCGCTGGTGGCAAAGACCTCATAGGGCATCTCAGACAGCAGCTCGGGGATCAGCACGGCAGCATCGGGGAAGATGGCCTCGTCTGCCAGGCCCAGCTTGCTGCCGCGGCGGGTGAGGGAGGTGATGGAGACACTGGAGACCTCGCTGCCCGCACCGCAGGTGGTGGGGACGGCGATGAGCTCGTGCTCCTTGACGACGGGAACGCGGCGCAGGAAAATGTCCTCCGTGTTCTCCGCGTCCTTCAGCACCAGCACCTTTGCCATGTCGATGACGGCGCCGCCGCCGATGGCAATGATGCGCTTGCAGCCGCTGGCGCGGAAATCGGCGATGAGCGCGTCGATCATCACGTCTGTGGGCTCGCTGGAGCCGTATTTGCTCTTGAACTCCACATGGGCGTTCAGCTGCAGGGGCGCAAAGTATTTTTCGTACATGCGGCGGGAGGCAAGGATAAAGTCGGAGGGGCCGATCTGGAATTCCTCCGCAAATTCTGCGGCGTGGGAAAAGGTCTTGACGGCGGTTTTGTTGCGGAACAGCTGCATGGAAATGGCCTCCTTTTATGATCTTTGCATCCAGTATACTCCCGGCAGAGAAACTTGGCAATCAATTTCTTTTCTGAATGTGTCAGTGAAACCATCTATCAGGAAATTTGCCGGAGGAGTTGCGCCGGGGGCGAAAATGTGGTATTACTAAAGACAGAAAAGAAACAAGAGCAGGGGGCGTTGGAATGCTGTTACCGTTGTTTGCCATTGTGGCCGCAGCCGGCGGCTGCGCGATTTTTTTTGCCTGCGGGCTTGCGGGGATCGGCTGGCTGCTTTTGCTGATCCTGGGCTGCTTTCTGCTCTGCGTGGGGCTCTGGGCTCTCTTTGTGGTCATCCTGTCCTGCACGGTGGATCAGTCGAAGCCCGCAGGGCCTCATCAGCGCCGCTGGCGGCGGCTCATCATCGAAACGCTGCGCATGGCCTTTCCGCTGCTGCGGGTGAAGATCCGCGTAACGGGTCTTGACCTGCTGCCGAAGGACTGCCGCTTCGTATTTACCTGCAATCACATCACGATCTACGATCCCATGGCGGCGCTGGT
>CAYPWQ010000139.1:0-3359 GCA_964414495.1 uncultured Oscillospiraceae bacterium | reverse complement strand
CCTCATCTGCGACCTGCTGCCCCATCTGGGCCGCGCCCAGGGCCAGAAGCCGCTGAACGAGGCCATCCCCGCTGAGAATCTGAACCTTCTTGTGGGCAGCGAGCCCCTGAGCGGGGAAGAGGGCAAGGATCGCGTGAAGCTGCAGGTGCTGTCCTGGCTGAACGAGAAGTACGGCATCGTGGAGGAGGATCTCATCAGCGCCGAGCTCAGCGCCGTGCCTGCCGGCCGCGCCCGTGACATCGGCTTCGACCGCAGCCTCATCGCCGCCTATGGCCACGACGACCGCGTCTGCGCCTATGCCGAGCTGGCCGCCATTCTGGACGTGGAAAAGCCGGAAAAGACCGCCGTCTGCATCTTCGCCGACAAGGAGGAGATCGGCTCCGAGGGTGTGAGCGGCATGCAGTCCGCCGCCTTCGACACCTTCATGGAGGACCTCTGCGAGAGCCAGGGCGTGCCCCTGCGCATCTGCTTCGAGCATTCCTTCTGCCTCTCCGCCGACGTGACGGCGGCCTATGACCCCGCCTTCGCGGACGTGTACGAGAAAAACAACAGCGCCTTTGTGAACTACGGCATCGGCCTCTGCAAATACACCGGCAGCGGCGGCAAGGGCGGCGCGTCCGATGCCTCCGCCGAGGTGGTGGGCATGGTGCGCCGGATCTTTAACGACAGCGGCGTGTTCTGGCAGATGGCAGAGCTGGGCAAGGTGGACGCCGGCGGCGGCGGCACCGTTGCCAAGTTCATGGCTGAGCGCAACATCGACACGCTGGATGCCGGTGTGCCGGTGCTGTCCATGCACGCGCCCTACGAAACGGTGGGCAAGCTGGACTGCTACATGACCTACAAGGGCATGAAGGCGATCTTCGAAAAGCGATAAAAAAGCAGCGGCGGGAGATCATCTCCCGCCGCATACCATTTCAGACTGTCTCACAGAGTTTCGCCGCACAATGCGGCGAAATCCATTCTGATCATTTTCGCCCGCGACCTGTGCGTGGGCGAAAATACTTCCCGGCCCGCAAGTGTGGGCTCTGCATGCCGATGGCGCAGAGCCTGCGCGCAGCGGGCCGCATTCTTTTGTTGGAAAACCCCGAAGGGGTTTTCCAACAGTTATTTCAGCTCTTCGCAGCGGCGCAGCGACGCCTCGCAGGCGCCGTCCACCAGACCGAAAAGATCGTTCTGCTGCAAATACTTCACGCCCTCGATGGAGGTGCCGCCGGGGGTGCAGACCTCGCTGCGCAGCTCCTCCGGTGTGCGGTTCGAGGCCAGCGCCAGCTCTGCGGCACCGGCCACGGCCTGCGCCGCGATATGGAAGGCCTCCTCCGCCGGAACGCCGAAGGCCTCCGCGTGTTTCGCCAGCGCCTCGATGTAGAGATAGTTGTAGGCGATGCTGCAGCCGGTGACGCAGGTGACGGGGTCGATCTGCTCCTCCCGCAGCTTCAGCAGCCGCGCACAGGGCGAGAGCACCGCGCAGAACAGGGCCTCCTCCGCTGCCGTGACCTCTTCGCCGGGGGCATAGAGCACCATGCCCATACCGATGCGGATGGGCGTGTTGGGCATGAAGCGCAGCACATGGACGTTTTTCAGCGCCGCCTGATAGCGGCGGATGGGCTGCGCCGCCGCCATGGGGCAGAGCAGCAGCGGCGTTTCGCGGCCGGACAGCGCCTCGTTCAGCTGCGGCAGCACCTGATCCAGCGCCTGCGGCGTTACGCCGAGGAAGAGCAGCTCCGCCTCCGCCGCGGCCTCCTCCATGGAAACGGCGCGGCCGCCCAGCTCTTTCGCAAGAGCCTCCGCCCGCTCCCGGGTGCGGTTATACAGCAGCAGACTGTGCCCGCTGCGGGCAGCGGCGCGGGCGATGGCGGCGGACATGTTGCCCGTGCCGATGAATGCGATCCTGGCCATAACGATCCCTCCTGACGTTTTTTTCATTATAACAGGAAACGCGCCGCCGCGCAAGGCGCAGTGTATGCTTTTGCCCGCTCCGGCGCATCCTAAGGGGGAAAAGGAGGCGCAGCCATGACGGAAAAGACCGGCAACACCCCGCCGCAGGAGACGGCGAAGGAGCGGGAGGGCAGCCCCGCCGTGCAGCAGCTTGTGGATCTTGGCTCGGCCATGATCCGCAGCAGCCGGGGCAATATCTACTGCCTGACCATCATCGGCCAGATCGAGGGCCACACGATCCTGGGCCAGAACGCAAAGACCACCAAATATGAGCATGTGATCCCCCTGCTGGCGGGGCTGGAGGGCGCGGAGGATGTGGACGGCATCCTGATCCTGCTGAACACCGTGGGCGGCGACGTGGAGGCGGGCCTTGCCATGGCGGAGCTCATCGCGGGACTGCGGAAGCCCACGGTGACGCTGGTGCTGGGCGGAGGACACTCCATCGGTGTGCCTCTCGCCGTGTCCGGGCGGCGCAGCATGATCGTGCCCTCCGCCTCCATGACCATCCATCCCATCCGCATGACGGGGATGCTCATCGCCGCGCCCCAGACCTATCGCTATTTTGAGAGATTGCAGCAGCAGATCGTCCGCTTTGTGGAGGAGAATTCCCGCATGGAAAAGGGAAAATTCCTGGAGCTCATGACTGCCATGGGGGATATGTCCTCGGATGTGGGCAGCGTGCTCTACGGTCACGAGGCGGTGCAGCTGGGGCTGATCGACCGGCTGGGCAGCCTCAGCGCGGCCATGGACTGCCTGTATGCCATGATCGAAGAGGAAAGAGCCTCACGTTGAGGCTCTTTCCTTTTTTTGACGCAAAAAGCCGATCATAAAAACACGGGCCTGACAGAAAAACACACAAAAACAACAGGGATTTCAAATCGTTTTTTTATGCAGCAACGGAATTGCTTTTGGGGCTTGAACGTGCTATAAAAAGAGTATATAATATAGCGCGGCTGAGTACATTTCAAAAAGCCGCGCGCTTTGCCGCGCGGTCGACATCGAAGAAGGGACTTTTTCCCGGAACGGAGCGAGCGGTCATGACAGAACGCGAAATGAAAAAACTGAGCCGTCTGGAGCTGCTGGAGATCCTGCTGGCCCAGGGACGGGAGATCGAGCGCCTCCGCGCCGAGATCGACGCGCTGGAGCAGCGTCTGGCGCAGGAGCCCCGCCCTGTTGCCCCCGCCCGGGAGCAGCCGATGGAGCCGGCGCAGGAGGTCTCCGCGCCCACCATGGTCGATACGGCGGCTGCGTCCGAGGCGCTGGCTCAGGCGCGGCAGCTGCTGGCGCAGGCCGAGTCGCTTTCCACCGAAACGCAGGAGCTCTGTCGTGCGCTGCAAAGCCGCACGGAGGAGGAATGCGCTGCCGCCAAGGAGGAAGCCAAGCGGAAGGCGAAGGCCTATTGGAACGAGGTCTCCTCCTGGGTG
>CAYPWQ010000138.1:0-3382 GCA_964414495.1 uncultured Oscillospiraceae bacterium | reverse complement strand
GACCGGCGCTATGGCGAGATGGACATCGTGGCGCTGGACGTGGGGCAGGGGCAGAGCGTCATCGTCGCCTCCGGCGGCGAGACGCTGCTCATCGACTGCGGCACCAGCAACGGCCACATCAGCGCGGGCGACATCGCGGGGGATCAGCTGCTCAGCATGGGCGGCGATACCCTTGACTATCTGGTACTGACCCATTATCATACCGACCATACGGACGGTCTGCCGGCCCTGCTGACCCGCATCCGGGTCAGGACGCTGCTCTGTCCGCCGCCGCAGGAGGGCGACGAGACCGCGGCGGCAGTGATGGCGCTGATGGAGCGCTATGACGTGGCGGTGGAGACCGTGACGGAGGATCGGAGCTACGCCTTTGGCGGCGGTACGCTGCGGGTGCTGGCGCCGCTGGAGGGACTGGACAGCGATGATGAGAATGAAAACGGCCTTGTGGTGCTCTGCACCGTGGGAGACTTTGACTTTCTCGCCACGGGCGACATGGGCGAGGGCGCGGAAAAGCAGCTGCTCCAGCAGAAGCAGCTGCCGGATATCGAGCTCATGATGGTGGGACATCACGGCTCCAACGGTTCCAGCTGCGAGGAGCTCCTTGCGGCGGTGAAGCCGGAGACGGGCATTATCAGCGTGGGCGACAACAGCTATGGTCACCCGGCGGAGGGGGCCATGAAGCGCTTTGCCCGCATGGGCGTCGAACTGTACCGCACGGATCAGCAGGGGAGCATCTTCGTGACCGTCCGCTGAACGTGCCCGCAACGGGAAATGGAAGGAGAAACGGCCTATGGCAGCCGAGAAGAAAACAAAAGGAAAGAGCGCCGGCTATGCCGAGCTGCGCGAGGCGCTGAAAAGCGGCGCGGTGAAGAATCTCTATCTCTTCACGGGGGAGGAGGCCTATCTCCGGGAATACTATCTCGGCGAGCTGAAAAAGGCGCTGGTGCCCTGCTTTGAGGAATTCAATTTTCACCGCTGCGAGGGCAAGGGCCTGACCGTCCGCGCTCTGGCGGAAATGGCGGAGGCCATGCCCATGATGGCGGAGCGGAGCCTGATCGTGGTGACGGACTTTGACCCCTTCGCCCTGAACGAAAGCGAGCGCGAGCAGTTCATCGCCCTCATCTCCGATTTTCCGGAGTACTGCACGCTGGTACTCCACTTTGACCTCGCGGAGTATAAGCCCAATAAGACCATGAAGAAGCTCTGTGCCGCCATGGAAAAGCAGTTCACACCCGTGGAGTTCTGCGCGCAGGAGAAAAGCGAGCTCCTCGGCTGGGTGCGCCGCCGCTGCCGCGCTCTCGACCGGGATATCGGCGTACAGGCGGCGGAGCATCTGCTCTTTACCTGCGGCAGCCTCATGACCGGCCTCATCCCGGAGATCGCCAAGATCTGCGCCTATGCCAGGGGGCCGGAGATCACGGTGAAGGACATCGACGCCGTGGCGTCGCCCGTGCTGGAGGCGGCGGTGTTCCGCCTGACGGACGCCGTCTCCGCGGGAAAATTCGACGCGGCGGCGGAGGAGCTGGGCAAGCTTTTCCAGCAGCAGGAGGAGCCCATCGTGATCCTCTCTGCTCTGGGACGGGAGCTGCGGCGGCTCTATACCGCCCGCCTCGCCATCGACGGGGGGAAGGACCGCAGCTGGCTGATGGAGGTATGGAATATGCGCTCGGACTATCCGGCACGTCTGCTGATGGATGCGGCCCGCCGCGTCACCACAGACTGGTGCCGCGAGGGTGTCGCCATGGCGCAGAAGCTGGATCGCCGCCTGAAGAGCGAGAAGGGCATCGACGGCGAGGCCGAGCTGAAGCTCTTCCTTGCGCAGCTGGAGCAGGGGGCGCGGCGATGACGAAGCAGCGCATCCGCGAGGTCATCGTCTGCGAGGGACGCTATGACAAGAATACGCTTTTGCAGGTGGTGGACGCCACAGTGCTCACCACCGGCGGCTTTCAGATCTTTCATGACCGCGACCAGCTCTCCCTCATCCGCCGTCTGGCGGCAGAGCGGGGCGTGATCCTGCTGCTGGACAGCGACGGCGCGGGCTTTGTGATCCGAAACTTTCTCCGCGGCGCGGTGCCGCCGGAGCGGGTGAAGCAGGCCTACATCCCGGACATCGCCGGCAAGGAAAAACGGAAAAAGACCCCCGGAAAAGAGGGCAAGCTGGGCGTGGAGGGCATGGAGCCCGCCGTGCTGATCGAGGCGCTGCGGCGCTGCGGCGCTACCTTTCTGGACGGGGAGACGCAGACGGCGGATGAGGGCGGCGCGCCCATTACCAGGGCCGATCTGCTGGAGCTGGGGCTCATTGGCGCGAACAGCCGGGAAAAGCGGCAGGCGCTGCTGAAGCGACTGGAGCTGCCGGAGCACATGAGCACCACGGCGCTGCTGGAGACGCTGGACCTGCTGATGACGAGAGAGGAGTTTTTGGCACTCTATGAGTAAGGAGATCGAACGGAAATACCTGATCCACCGGCCGGAGGACACGGTGCTGGCCCGCCATGCGGCCCAGCGCTGGGAGATCCTGCAGATCTATCTTCGTGCCGCCCCCGGTGTCACCGCCCGCATCCGTCAGGTGACGGAGGGGGAGGAGACCCGGTATTACTACACGGAAAAGCGCCGCCTCAGCAGCCTCACGGCGGAGGAGACGGAGCGGGAGGTCACGGCGCTGGAGTATCTGCAATTGTTCCGCCGGGTGGACACGGCGCTGAAGCCTGTCCGCAAGTGCCGCTGGCGCATCCCGCACGCCGGCCATGTGCTGGAGGTGGATGTCTATCCCTTCTGGGAAAAGACGGCGGTGCTGGAGATCGAGTTTGGCAGCGAGGACGAGTCCGCGGAGATCCCGTCCTGGATCACCATCCGCAGGGACGTGACGGCGGATCTCCGCTATAAAAACGTGTCACTGGCCCGCGAGATCCCGCCGGAGGAGGAGCTTTTCGCCCCTGCACCGGAGATTTGATGGAAAAAGTCACCGCCATTCGCCCCAAAACCGCCGCAAATGGGCGGAAAGTCTTGCAAAGCGCGGCAAAAAGCGGTATAATCTGATGTCTATGTAAGAAAGAAGAGAAGGAGACGACCCACATGAGCGACGAGATCAAGCTGCCGGAGGCGGAAGAGGCTTCCGAGGGGAAAAACTTTATCCTGAATTTCATCGACGAAGACATCGCTCCCGGCGGCCAGTACGAGGGCATGACCGTTCATACCCGGTTCCCGCCCGAGCCCAACGGCTATCTGCACATCGGCCACTGCAAGGCTCTCTGCATCGACTTCGGCACGGCGGAGAAATACGGCGGCCTCTGCAATCTCCGCATGGACGACACGAACCCCACCAAGGAGGATGTGGAGTTCGTGGAGGCCATCCAGGAGGATATCCACTGGCTGGGCTTTGACTGGG
>CAYPWQ010000137.1:0-3437 GCA_964414495.1 uncultured Oscillospiraceae bacterium | reverse complement strand
GTTATTCCTTCCCCAGCGGCCACACCCAGAACGCCGTGGGCACCTTTGGTGCCATAGCGGTGATGACGGAAAAGGGCTGGCTGCGGGCGCTGGCGATCCTGGCCGCCGTGGTGGTGCCCTTTTCCCGGATGTATCTCGGCGTACACACGCCGTTGGATGTGAGCGTTGCGGCGATCACGGCGCTGGTGCTGGTGTTCGGTCTGCGGCCCCTGTTCCGGCAGCGCAGCGGCTATCGCGGGGAGAAGCTCTATGGCCTCTTTGCACTGACGGCGCTGGTGTCGCTGTGCTTCGTGCTGTATGTGGAGTTCTGGCATTTCCCGGCGGACATCGACAGCGAGAATCTGGCCTCCGGCGTCAAGAACGCCTGGACGCTGCTGGGCGCGACGCTGGGCGTGCTGCTGGCCTACTGGCTGGATGAGAACTGGATCGGCTTTGACACCGAGGCGGTCTGGTGGGCGCAGCTGCTGAAGCTGATCCTGGGCGCGGCGCTGGTGCTGGCGGTGAAGAGCCTGCTGAAAGCGCCCCTGCTGGCCCTCTGCGGCGGACACGAGGCGGCCCATGCCATCCGCTATTTCCTGGTGGTGCTGACGGCGGGGACGCTCTGGCCCCTGACCTTCCCGTTCTTCGGGCGGCTGGGTAAAAGACGGTGACGGCCCTCGTGCCGCTTGCCATAGATCAAAAAAGGAGAATTGCACATGGAAAAGAAAAAGCTCTATTGTTCCCGGACGGATAAGAAGCTGGCCGGTGTCTGCGGCGGCATCGCCGCCTATCTGGACACGGATCCCACGGTGATCCGTCTGCTGTGGGCGCTGGCCTGCTTTGCCTCGCTGGGCCTTGGTGTGCTGGGCTATATCGCCGCAGCGCTCATCATTCCCCAGGAGCCCATGGCCTGATGCTTTGACCGGAAAAGAGCCGTCTCAACGAGACGGCTCTTTTTTCGTTTCGAACGCCGCAGTTTCCGTATTGTGTTTTCGGTGATTTATGCTATAATTTTTTACAATCAGAGACAGATCGCGAGGGAATGATATGGCTGGAAATTCCAATTTGCACATGTCAAGAGCGGGAAAGACGGATGAGTTCTACACCCAGCTTTCCACCATCGAGGACGAGCTGCGCCATTACCGCCGGTATTTCAAGGGGAAGGTGGTTTTCTGCAACGCGGATGACCCGGCGATCGGAGAAGATGGGCAGGATCATTTCGGCGATGGCCTGGGTGGCTATACCAGCAATTTCTTCCGCTATTTTCAGCTGAATTTCCAGCAGCTGGGCATCAAAAAGCTGATCACCACGCACTACGAGGCGAACCGGCCCAGCTACAAGTACGAGATCGTCAGCAACGACAGCGATGACCAGATCGGACTGCCCGACTATGTGAAAACGCCGCTGAAGGGCGACGGCGATTTCCGCTCTCCGGAGTGCCTGGAGCTGCTGAAGGAGTGCGATATCGTGGTCACGAATCCCCCGTTTTCGCTGATGAAGGAGTACCTGCCCCTGCTGGTGAACAGCGGCAAGCAGTTTCTGATACTGGGCAACTTGAACCATGTCACCATCAAGGAAATTTTCCCATATTTTCTATCTCTTGCGTGCTGGCTTGGTCACAACAGCGGCCATTTCTGGTTCCGCGTCCCGGACTATTACGAGGAAAAGCAGACGGACTTCAAAATGGATGAGACCGGGCAAAAATGGCGGCGCATGGGGAATATCTGCTGGTTTACCAACATGGATATTGAAAAGCGCCATGAACCTCTTGACCTCTACAAAAAATACACAGCATCCGCTTATCCTGCATACGATGATTTTGACGGGATTCATGTAAGCAAAACGGAAGAAATACCAAAAGACTACGATGGAATCATAGGTGTTCCAATCACGTATCTTGCATACCACTGCAAAGAGCAGTTTGAGATCGTTGGTCTGGATGACCCAAATGAATGGCTGGGTCATGGGCCGCGGCTGAACGGAAAGATTGCGTATCGCAGACTGCTCATACGGAATAAGAATCCCAAGAAAGCGGGTGAGGAAGAATGAAGATCGACCGCATCAAGCTCACCGTCCGCGACCTGATCGACGGTTATGAGGAGAAGGGCACAGACGGCATCGAGGGCGTGGTGGCCTATGGCGGCAGACTGGATGTGCGCCCCGCTTATCAGCGGGAATACATCTACCCGGACAAAGACCGGGACGAAGTTATCCGTTCTGTGCAAAAGGGCTTTCCCATCAATGTGATGTACTGGGCCAGGGTGGGCGACGACCATTATGAGTTGATGGACGGCCAGCAGCGCACCATTTCCATCTGCCGCTATGCCGCCGCAAGGGATGTGGACGATCTGCGCCCCTATGAATGCTGCTATGCCGTGGATGATCTGTATTTCTTCAATCTGCCCGCCGACAGGAAAGACGCGATTCTGGACTATGTGCTGGATATCTATGTGTGCGACGGCGTGCCGTCCGAGATCCTTGCCTGGTTCAAGGTCATCAATATCGCGGGCAAGGTGCTGTCGGCGCAGGAGCTGCGGAATACGTCCTACACCGGCCCCTGGCTGTCCGATGCAAAGCTGTTTTTCTCCAAGCCGAACTGCACCGCGTACCGCATCGCAAAGGACTATGTGAACGGCTCGCCGATCCGGCAGGAGTATCTGGAAACGGCGATCGAATGGATCTCCGCGCGGGACGGCTTTGCCTCCATCGAGGAGTATATGGCGCTCCATCAGAAGGACGAGAATGCCAGTGCCATCCGCACCTATTTCCGCCGCGTGATCGACTGGGTGGAGACCTATTTCCCGGTCAAGCGCAGGGAGATGAAGGGTATCGAATGGGGCCTGCTTTATAACGCTTACAAGGACGCGGAGCTTGATCCGGATGCGCTGGAAGCGCGCATTAAGGTGCTGATGATGGACGATGACGTGACCAATAAGAAGGGCATCTATGCATACGTTCTGACCGGCGAGGAGCGCCATCTGAGCATCCGTGCCTTCACGGAAAGCCAGAAGCGGGCGGCCTACGAGCGGCAGGACGGTATCTGCCCGGACTGCAAGCGGCATTTTGACTATGAGCAGATGCAGGGCGACCACATCATCCCCTGGAGCAGGGGCGGCAGGACGATACCGGAAAACTGCAAGATGCGGTGCACGGATTGCAATCGGAAAAAGAGTGATACCTGACGGGATCGGAAGATCGCAGCCGCCGGCGCATCCGCGCCGGCGGCTTTGCTTTTTCTCCTTGTCTCCGAAGCGTCCCGCAGCATAGGGACTTCCTGCCCCGCCATAGGATGGGGGGGAAGGAGGGATCACCATGCTGTCTGCCTTATGGCTCCTGCTGACCAACAGCGTCGTTTTCACCCTGCGGATGAGCGGCGGGATCAGTTCCTTTCCCCGGCCGCTCTCCGTGGCAGAGGAGCGGGACTGTCTGGAACGTCTTGCCAAGGGAGATGAGGAGGC
>CAYPWQ010000136.1:0-3464 GCA_964414495.1 uncultured Oscillospiraceae bacterium | reverse complement strand
AGACCGTGACCCTTCGCCGGGTGGGGGACAAGACGGCAAAGCTGGTCGTCCTCACCATGGAGGCAGAGGAAGCCATGGCTCTTGCAGAGGCAAAGCGGCGCAGCGCACCGGTGCGCTATGCGGCGGTGAGTATGCTTTGCGCCATGGGTTCCGCCGCCGCCAGCGAGCTCTGCTACTATACCGGCGCCACCATGCAGACCCTGCGGGCGCTGGAAAAGGCGGGGATGCTGGAGCTGCGCGAGGCTGAGCAGCTGCGTGTGCCGAAGCTGGAGCGGGACGAGAGCGCCCCGCCCATCGTCCTGAACGACGAGCAGCAGGCGGCCTTCGAGGGCCTTGCCAAACTGATGGATTCCGGCGAGCCCAGCGTGAGCCTGCTGCAGGGCGTCACCGGCAGCGGCAAGACGCAGGTCTATCTCCGTCTCGTCCAGCGGGCGCTGGAGAGCGGACGCACCGCCATGGTGCTGGTGCCGGAGATCGCGCTGACGCCGCAGCTCATGGCCAAATTCTCCGCCTATTTCGGCGACCGTGTCGCCATGCTCCACAGCTCCCTCGGCATCGCCGAGCGATACGACCAGTTCAAGCGCATCAGCCGGGGCGAGGTGCAGGTGGTGCTGGGTACCCGCAGCGCCGTGTTCGCGCCGCTGAAGGAGCTGGCCCTCATCGTGCTGGACGAGGAGCAGGAGGGAAGCTATCAGTCGGAAAATCAGCCCCGCTATCACGCGCGGGACGTTGCGAAATACCGCGCCGCCCGGGAGGGCTGCGCTCTGGTGCTCGGTTCCGCCACGCCGGCGGTGGAGAGCGCCTATGCCGCGAAGCAGGGCATATACCATCATTTCCTTCTGCGCCGCCGCTATAACGAGCAGGCGCTGCCCGCCGTCATGACGGCGGATCTGCGGGAGGAAGTGAAAAACGGCAACAGCGGCGTTATCAGCGCGCTGCTGGAGCAGGAGCTGCGGGAGAATCTTTACCGCGGCGAGCAGTCCATCCTGTTTCTCAACCGCCGCGGCAGCAGCCGGATGCTGGTGTGCGGGGCCTGCGGCACAGTGCCGTACTGTCCCCATTGCAGCGTTCCGCTGACCTGGCATTCCGCCAATGGGCGGCTCATGTGCCACTACTGTGGCCACAGCGAGCCCGCGCAGGAGACCTGCGCCGACTGCGGCGGCCTGATGAAGCCGGTGGGCTTCGGCACGCAGAAGGTGGAGGAGGAGCTTCGCGCGAAGTTCCCCAAGGCGGGCATCCTCCGCATGGACGCGGACACCGTGAGTGCCCGCAATCCCCATGAAAAGCTGCTGGCCCGCTTCCGGGAGGAGAAGATCCCCATCCTTCTTGGCACACAAATGGTGGCGAAGGGGCTGGATTTTGAAAATGTGACCCTGGTGGGCGTGCTGAGTGCGGATCTGTCCCTGTATGTGGACAGCTTCCGCGCAGCGGAGCGGACGTTCCATCTGCTGACGCAGGTGGTGGGACGCAGCGGTCGCGGCAGCAAGCCCGGACGCGCTGTGGTGCAGACCTATACTCCGCAGAACGACGTGATCCAGTGCGCCTGCCGTCAGGATTACGAGAGCTTTTACGACGGCGAGATCCGCCTGCGGAAGCTGCGGGGCGACCCGCCCTTTGCGGATCTTTTTTCCTTCACGGTCTCCGGGCCGGAGGAGGAGCCGGTGCGCCGTGCGGTGAACGATCTTGCCAAGGCGCTGCGCGCCGCGTTTAGCACGGCACCCTTTGGTGCAGAATACGAGGTGGTGGGCCCTGCCCCCGCCCCGGTGGTCAAGGTGAATCAGCGGTTCCGCTATCGGATCTTCCTGGCGGGCCGGAATCAGAAAAAAGTGCGCGATGCGATCCGCTACTATCTCATGGCCTTCCACGGACAGAAGGAGAACCGGGGACTGAGCCTCAGTGTGGACTGCAACGCCATGGATTGAACGAAACAACAGAAAGAGGAGAGAGCAATGGCACTGAGAAAGATCATGGTGGAGGGCGAGTCCTGCCTGACGAAGGTCTGCCATCCCGTGACGGATTTTAACAAGAAACTGCACGATCTGCTGGACGACATGAAGGAGACGCTGCTGGATTCCCAGGGCGTGGGTCTGGCCGCGCCCCAGATCGGCATCCTGCGCCGCGTGGTGGTGGTGATGGATGAGAACGAGGAGATCCTGGAGCTGGTGAATCCCGAGATCGTCCATACCGTGGGCGAGCAGACCGGCCCCGAGGGCTGCCTCAGCGTTCCCGGCAAGTTCGGCATGGTGACGCGGCCCATGGTGGTGCGCGTGCGTGCCCAGGACAGGGACGGCTGCTGGTTTGAGGCGGAGGACGAGGGCCTGACCGCCCGCTGCTTCTGCCATGAGCTGGAGCATCTGGACGGTCACCTGTTCAACGAGCATGTGGATCACTACCTGACGGACGAGGAGCTGCAGGCGTATTACGATTCTCTGGAAGAGGAATACGAAGGGGACGACGAGGAATGAGGATCCTGTTTATGGGCACGCCGGAGTTCGCCGTGGCGTCTCTCCGGGCTCTGCATGAGGCGGGACACGAGCTCTGCGGCGTGTTTACCCAGCCGGACAAGCCGAAAAACCGCGGCATGAAGCTGACCTTCTCGCCTGTAAAGGAATATGCCATTACGGCGGATATCCCCGTTTATCAGCCATTGAAGATGCGGGGCGGCGAGGCGCTCCGCATCGTGGAGGAGCTGGCGCCGGAGCTCATCGTGGTGGCGGCCTACGGCAAGATCCTGCCGGAGGAGATCCTGAACTATCCCCGCTTCGGCTGCATCAACGTCCATTCCTCGCTGCTGCCGAAGTACCGGGGGGCTGCGCCCATCAACTGGGCGCTCCTCGACGGTGAGAGCGAGACCGGCGTGACCATCATGTACATGGCGAAGGGGCTGGACACCGGCGACATCATCGCTGCGGCCCGCACCCCCATCGATCCGGCGGAGGACGCGGCGCAGCTCACGGCGCGTCTGGCCGGACTTGGCGCGGAGACGCTGCTGACGGTGGTGGGCGACATGGCGGCGGGGAAGGACATCCCCCGCACCCCGCAGGACGACAGCTTCTCCAGCTATGCCTCCATGCTTTCCCGCGACATGTCCCCTGTGGACTGGAGCCGCCCCGCCCGCCGCATCATCGACCAGATCCGCGGCCTGATCCCCTGGCCCTGTGCCACGGCGGAGATCGCGGGGACGCGGGTGAAGCTCTTCCGCGCGGAGGAGGGCGGGCCCACGGCCAGGGCTCCCGGCACCGTCACCCGCGTGCTGAAGGACGGCATCGAGATCGCCTGCGGCGAGAATACCAGCCTGATCGTGCGGGAGCTGCAGGCCGAGGGCGGCCGCCGCATGGCGGCGGGCGACTATCTCCGCGGCCATCCCATCCATATCTGAATCTGAGCGGCAACGCTCTTCGGCAAAACTGAAGGAGACGCTATGCCTTACTACTATTCCGGCGGAGTGGATCTGATCTATCTGC
>CAYPWQ010000135.1:0-3472 GCA_964414495.1 uncultured Oscillospiraceae bacterium | reverse complement strand
GTGATCTATCTGGCGCAGGCCTCCGGCTACCGCATCGTCATGCCCGAGGGCGACGTGTACTGCACCCGTCTGGACGGACAGGCGAAGAACGCCAACGGCACCCAGTACGGCGACCGCGCGGCCCTGCTGGAATGGGTGAAGGAGATGGACTCGCAGGGCTGCGACCTGTTTCTGCTGTCCCTCGATCAGCTGTTCTCCGGCGGGCTCGTCCACTCCCGCTATACTCTCGGCGAGGACATCACCTTTTCCGACGGCACGGTCATGACCGAGGCCGAGGCCTTTGACGCCTACATCCTGCCTCTGGCGCAGGATGCCAAGAACCGGGTCTATCTCTTCGACAGCGTGGTGCGCCTTGCCTCCACCGTGGGCTATGCGGGCTTCGGCATTGACGAATATTACGCCCTGCGGGAATACGGCATGGTGGCGCGGCCCGCTCTCACGGGCGAGGAGCTGACGCTGGAAAATGTCTTTGCCGCCTATCCCTATGCCGCCGACGGCGTGACGAAAGCGGAGGACGCCCTTGCGGACAACAGCTATGCCCATGTGCTGACGGAGGAGCTCATCGCGGACTACAACGCCGTGCGCGTGCGGAAGCTGACGCTGCTGGATCATGTGATCCGCGCGGTGAAGGCGGTGGACGGCGACGGGATGCAGCTGCTCATCGGCATCGACGACTCCTCCAACACCGAGAACATCCAGTATAACGAGCTGCACTACATCGAAAAGCAGCTGGGTGAGGACACGGCACTGCTGGCGGGTCTGGACTCGCTGGCCCGTCTGCTGGTGGGGCGCATGGCGCAGGAGCGCTATGACTACGAGGTCAGCGCCTCCGTGCGCTACATCGGCGGCACCGAGCGCGTCCACTCCTCTGAGTTCGACCGCTACACGCTGGAGGAGGTGGTGGATCTCCACATGGAGCTCTTCCGCGCCCGCCGGGTCAGCGAGGCGGAGGCGGAGCTGCAGATCGTGGTGATGACGGCTCCGGACGACAACGCCCGCGCCGATGCCTACTGCGACGAGCTCATCGCCCTGCTGCAGCAGAATGAGCAGGAAAACATCCCCACCGTCTTCATCGAGGCCAGCAACAACGCCTATGGCGAGGCGCTGGAAAACCGGCTGCTGGAGCAGGTGGACTTTGCGCAGCTCGTGGCCTTCGCCGGGAAATACGATCAGGCCAACGTGACGGGCGCGGCCTTTGCCATGGGCTTCTCCCGCTATCTCTATCTCCGCTGCTGCGAGGACAAGACCGACGCCGCCGACAGGGCGCAGGTGCAGCAGCTGGCGAACTCCATGGCCCTGACCTATCCCTACCTGCTCCACAGCCGCTATCGCCTGAACGTCTATGTGATGGAGCTGGGCTATGACTACAACAACATCCTCGCCACCGGGCGGGACTACCGTCTGATCCAGGAGGGCCTTGAGCAGCTGTTCTTCACCGAGTGCCAGCGTGTCAGCGCGTCGCTGGAGGGCGGGCAGCTGCCCACCGATCTCACCGGCGGGGAAAAGCAGGTCTCCGGCGTCACCTTCTCGGAGGTGTACATGCCCTGGAACCGCACCTTCGAGGTCTCCTTCACCATCGGTGTCACATCCCTGACGCCGGTGGACGCCGCGGAGTGAGCGGCGATCCTTTCGCAGCGAACGAGCAGGCCCCCGGCAGCGCGCCGGGGCCTGCTTTTTTCTGTTTTAGGACGTGGATGGACGCAGGGCAGAACGCTCCTCCTCTGCCCCGCCGCACCCACAGGCGGGACACGGGTGCTGGCCGCGTGGCCGTCCCTCCCCCGGTGCAGAACGCAAAGGGTCAGGCCGCAAGGCGGGACACAGCGGGACCGCAGGAGCGTTCCTTCCCGGCCGCACAAAAAAAGCGGAGGGCCGCCGCCCTCCGCTTTCCTTTTTCTCTTTCTCAGACGCGATAGGCCGCGTAAACACTGCGGCGGGTAAAGTCCTGCGTGGGATCGAACAGGCCCTCCGGCAGCGCCGTCAGCCTGTCGTCCGGCTTTCCGGCGGGGATCAGCCCCTGCTCGCGGCACCATTCCATGGCGCCGCTGTACGCATGGCAGGACTTGCCGCTGCTGCGGATCAGCCGGTGACGGCGCGCCAGCGCCTCCTCTCTCGGGCAGAGGAGCATGGCCAGCTCCCCCAGAGTCATGGGCTCGGCAAGGCGCAGGCGATTGTCGGAATAGACGATGGCCCGCTGCTGCTGCAGCGCCGCCAGCTTCTCGAACAGGGGATCGTCCCGGCCCAGGTCGGTGAAGGGGCTCTCCTTCGTCAGCTCCTCCGCCGTCACCACCTCGTAGCCATACTGCCGCAGCAGCTCCAGCTGTTTGCGGAGGCCAAAGGCCACGGGCGTGCGCTTGCCCATGTTGTAGCCGTCCTTCTGGAAGATGATCTGGCCGCAGAAGAAGTCGGGGTCACTCTCCAGCGCGCGGCGCACCGGCTCCACCATGGCGCTGACCTCGGCCTCCAGCGCGGCGTTTTCGTCGCTGTGGGTGGAGGGCAGCCAGCCCGCGCCGTCGAAGGACGCGGCCAGATACTGATAGTCCATCACGTCGCAGACATCGTAGCTCGTAAAGCCGTCCTGCATCTTATCGACATAGTGGGGCGGACGGTGCATCTTCAGCTGATAGCCGTATTTCTCTTTCATCAGGGTATCCAGCTTCCGCAGATCCTCCACCGCCGCATCGAGACTGCCGAGATAATCCCGCCCGCGGTAGACATAGGCCTTCTTGCCGAAGATGACGTGGCGATAGCCGTGGCTGGTGATCTGGTGCCCCTCGTCGAGCATCCGGCGGATGAGCCGGTCGTTGTGGACGGCGCCGCCGCGGTCGTCGCAGTGGATGTCGGGATAGTGGTCATACTTCACGCCGCCCCAGGAGGCGCTGCCCAGCTTGCCCGCCTCGTCGGGATAATTCTCGCTGGTGTCGCCCACCACGTCGAAGGTACCTTTCGCGCCGAACTCGTTCAGCGTGTCCAGCAGCACGTCCGTCAGGGAGCGGCCGTCGAAGCGGTCGGGGGCGCAGGGCATGTCCATGGGCCCGTCGTCAAAGGTCATGGCGCAGATGCGCCGGGTGGTGGCCACCCGCTCCAGACGGCGGGTATAGCTGAGGTGGTGCTTCTCGGGGGGGAGCACATATTTCTTCAGGAAGCGCTTGCCGGCCTTGCCGACTTTCACGATCAGGGACATGGTTCATTCTCCTTTTCTCATCAGATCCTGCGCCGCACACTTGGCGGCGAACAGCGCCCATTTCAGATAAGCAGCCGGGGACGCGCCGGTCTTCTTCCGTTTGGTCAGCTGGCTCAGGGCGGTATAGCGGGCGGGGCTGCGCCGCCCCGCAATGGAAACGTCGCCATGCAGCAGCGCGGCCTTTGCCGCCTCCGGCGTCAGGCTCTCCGCCGCCACGGTAAGGGTGACGCTGCCGATCTCCTGCGGCACATGGGCATCGCTGCCCGCAAAGGGACGGAGACCATGAGCCGC
>CAYPWQ010000134.1:0-3494 GCA_964414495.1 uncultured Oscillospiraceae bacterium | reverse complement strand
TTGGCGCCGGCGGCGGTGAGCTTTTTCAGGTTTTCCAGGATCAGGGAGTTGTCCACCCCCGTCCACTCGCGGTGCACCGCGCTGTCCATGGCCTTGATGTCGTAGAGGAAGGTATCCACATACGGCAGGATGCGCTCGTACTTTTCATAGGGGGCGAAGCCGCAGGTGTCGATGAAGACGCTGAGCCCCTCCCGGTGCAGGGCGCGGCAGAGCTGCTCGAGGAATTCACCGTCCTGCGCCATGACCTCGCCGCCGGAGAGGGTCACGCCGCCGCCGGACTGCTCGTAAAAGATGCGGTCCTTCTTCGCCTCCTTCACCAGCTCCTGCACGGTGTAATCCTTTCCCGCCAGCTCTCTGGCCTCGTAAATGCACCAGTCGGTGCAGACGCCGCAGCCGATGCAGCGGCTCTTGTCGAAAACGAGCTTCCCCTCCGCCGTCATGGTGTTGGCTCCATTGGGGCACTTCACCGCGCAGGCGCCGCAGCCGCGGCACTTGTTCGCATAGAACATGATCTCCTTGCGGAAATCCTGACTTTCCGGATTATGGCACCAGCGGCAGGACAGCGGGCAGCCCTTGAAAAAGATGGTGGTGCGGACGCCGTCGCCGTCGTGCGTGGAGTAGCGCTGGATATTGGTCACGACCGCCGTTTTCATCGCGTTCCCTCCCGTTTGGCAGATTCGTCAAAAAATTTCTCGAAAAATTTATTGCCTTTGTATGTTAATTATTGTACAATGTTCCCCAGTATAAGAAAACTGAATGTTTTGAATGTACCGCATTCCGTTTATGAATGGATGGTGAGAAAATGAGTCTGAAAAAGTATCGTGCCCTGCTGGAAGCGGTGGACAGCGGCAGTCTGACCCGCGCGGCGGAAAAGCTGCACTATACCCAGCCGGGCATCAGCCACATGATCCTCTCGCTGGAGGAGGATTTCGGCTTTCCCCTGCTGAACCGGGGCAAGAACGGCGTTACCGCCACGGCGGAAGCGGAAAAGCTCATCGGCTGGATGCGGCAGATCGTCAACGGCGAGGACAAGCTGCGCGAGACCGTGCAGCAGATCCACGGCATGGACGTGGGCGTGATCCGCATCGGCTGCTTTTACAGTCTTTCCATCCACCTGCTGCCCGCGGTGGTGGCGGAGTTCACCGAGCGCTATCCCGGCATCGAGCTGCAGCTCTATGTGGGCGAGCACGGCGAGCTGACCACCTGGCTCCACGAGGGGCGGATCGACATGGCGCTCATGTCCCTGCCGGTGCCGGAGGAGTTCCGCTTCACGCCGCTGTTCGACGATCCTATCTTCGCGGTGCTGCCCGCGGGCCATCCTCTGACGGCGCAGGAGACCGTGACCCCGGCGGAGCTGGTGCGCTATCCCTTCATCATGCAGTATTTCGGCTCGGACGAGGATGCCAACCGGGTGCTGGACGCGGAAAAGCTGCAGCCCAACGTCCGCTTCCGCGTCCGCGGGGACGAGGCTATCCAGTCCATGGTGGCCAAGGGTCTGGGCGTGACCCTGGCACCGGAGCTGGTGCTGTCGCACATGCCGGAGGGGCTGGCGCTGCGTCCCCTCTCCCCCGCCTATCACCGCACCCTCGGCATCGCGCAGAGCGGCAGCGGCGACGCTGCCCCGGCGCTGAAGCAGCTGGAGCGCTTCATCCGGCAGTACTGCGCCGCGCGGGAGAGCTGAGCGCCATTTACAGCGGGGAAAAAACGTGGTATCATACCATGTTGAAATAAGAGCATCCCGGCGGGCCGTCCCCGCCGCGGGAAGGAGCAAGCCATGCGAATGAGAAGAAAGAAAAATCTGGCGCCCCGGATGGAGCGCTGCGCCGCCTGCTGGGTGCAGGAGCCGGAGGGTCTGCGGGGCAACTGGCTCTCGCTGCTGCCGGAGGCAAGGGAGATCCATCTGGAGATTGGCTGCGGCAAGGGCCGCTTCACGGTGGAAACGGCGAAGCAGCATCCGGAGATCCTGTTTCTGGCGGTGGAAAAGGTGGCGGATGCCATGGTGGTGGCCATGGAGCGGGCCCAGCGGGAGGGGCTCAAAAATGTATTCTTCCTCTGCATCGACGCGGAAAAGCTGCCGGAGATCTTCGCCCCCGGCGAGATCCGCCGCATCTATCTGAACTTTTCCGACCCCTGGCCCAGCCGGGGCCACGCCAAGCGCCGCCTGACCCACGGAAATTTCCTCCGCCGCTACCGCGCCATCCTGCCGCCGGAGGGCGAGCTGCACATCAAGACCGACAACGATCCGCTCTTTGCCTTCACGCTGGAGGAGCTGCCCCGCTTCGGCTTTCTGCCGACGGAGGTCACGCATGATCTCCATGCCGACGGCCCCTGTGGGATCATGACGGATTACGAGCAGAAGTTCTATGAGGAGGGCGTGACCATCAACCGCTGTGTGGCTCTCATGCAGCCCTGGGAGGAGCCGGCGGCAGAGCGCGCCGACACGTCCGCGCCGCAGGAGGACACAGAAAACTGAACGCAGACCGCCCCGCCGCCCGACGGGGCGGTCTTGTCCTTCGCGCGGTCTGATCGTTTTTCCCCATGGCGGCGGGCGCTTTTGATTTGCAGCCTGTCCCCATCCATGCTATCATCAAGAAAAAGAGGGGCTGCCCTCTCCAACGTTTTTCACCGGCCTGCGGGCCGCACAGGAGGACTATCATGCATATCCGACAGGACATCAGCATCCGGAAGGTCGCGGCGGATGCCGAGCAGTATTATCGCGATGGCTTTTACTGCTGTGAGGCGGTGGTGGCTGCCATCCGGGACAATTTCGAGCTGGACGTGCCGAAGGAGGTCATCTCCCTGGCCTCCGGCATGGCGGTGGGCGTGGGGCGGAGCGGCTGTCTCTGCGGCGCGGTGAATGGCGGCGTGCTGGCACTCGGTCTGTTCTTCGGCCGCACGGAGCCCGGCGGCCCGCAGGATCCCAAGGCCGTGAAGTGCCTTGCCCTTGCGAACGAGCTGCACAGCTGGTTCCGTGAGCACAACGGCAAGGGCACCACCTGCTGCCGCGCGCTGACCCGCGAATTCGACATGGGGCAGGGCGAACATAAGGCCCAGTGCATCCGCTTCACGGGGCTCTGCGCCGGAAAGACGGCGGAGATCATCGTGCGGGAGCTGGGTCTGACGCGGCTCGACCCGGAGAACTGAACAGGAAAGAGACGGCCCGCCGGAGGCCGTCTCTTTTTGCAGATTCCATGCTTCTTAACGGCGCATTAAACAAGGTTTAAATTGTAATATCGAAAAAGCCGTCGTATAATAGACCCATCAGAACATCCGGCGCGGCACACGGGAAAGGACGGGATGGACATGCTGGAAAAGCAGAAGGCCTTTATCATCCAGACGGTATACTGGGCGATCTTCGCCCTGCTGACCTATGTGGCGCTGAAATACGGCGCAAGCCTGGTGCTGCCGTTCCTGCTGGGCTTCCTCTTCGCCGCCATTCTGCAGCGCCCCATCCGGCGGCTCAGCGCCCTGCTGCGCACGGGCAGCCGTCTGGT
>CAYPWQ010000133.1:0-3506 GCA_964414495.1 uncultured Oscillospiraceae bacterium | reverse complement strand
CAGTATTGGTAGGGATTCCCCTGTGCGGTGGTTTCCGGGATGGCGGTTTCTTCTGTTTCCGCAGCAATCAGCTGATCGATATACCGCTTGAGAGGGCTAAGACCCTCCGCTGCATATTGCCTGCCGTTGAGGACAAGATTGGGTCGCAGACCAGATTGGACACTTCAAGGCGCACATTGATATTGATGGCATGGGCGTTGAAAAAAGCCAGCAGCTTTGCCTTCTCCTCCTGCAAATGCGTCCCAAAGACGCTGGGCAGCGCGGTCTTGGCAATGGGGGTAACGGGAACGCCTGACATACCCTCCGCGTATTGCTGCAGATAGGCCTCCGGCTCCACAAAGTCCCGCAGCCAGGCGGGAGCCGCCACAGGGATACGGGCAACCATTTTTTTCTGGATCGGGTCTCGGATTTCCTCGAAGGTTTCCTTGGAGGAGGAGGTCAGAATAACAGACCGGTCGAGGCTGACGGCTTGCACCGTGGCGGTAAAGGGAACAGCGTCGGACTGCCACTGGGCGTTCAGGGCGCCTTTCAGGGTGTAATCCGGTGGAACCACGGCGCTGGCCAGTGGGGTTCCGGTATTGGCGTCTGTGAACTGCCGCAGATCGGGGTTTTTGGGCGCGGCTTCCCCTTCGCAGGAGATGTGAAGCCGGTTCCCGCAGCTGGGGCAGAAGGTAAAGGTCGTATCATAGTTTACATCCAGCGGCGCGCCGCAGGACGGGCAGATGTACGCTTTGATTTTCACGGTATCGCCCTCCTTATGCTGTCTTCTCCGTTGATTCCAGCTCCGCGGTGATGGGCAGGAGCCGGATATAGGCGATCATCATTGCCAGCGACGGCAGGGTCAGTGTGAAGCATAAAACAAACAGGGCCACAAAAGCGGCGTCATAGAACGTAATGATCAGCCAGAGCGAAAAAACACTGAACGCCAAGGTCGTCCCGGCCAGGATTCCCAGCGCTACGATGGCTCCCCACACCTGCCGGGTTGTCTGGATGGTCACCTTGAAATCCGGGTCCTTTTCCACTTCTTCCGGCGATTGCTCCCGGAGCTTTTTTTGAAGATTTCTGTACCTCTTCACATTTCTGACAACCATAGGCAGATCACTGTACATGGTAACGGGGCTGTTGCTGCGGGAGAGCACCGTGGCTTTGAGGAAATCCAGCTGGGCATCCATCAGCTCCGAAAGTCCGGTATAGGACCGGGCGGTGGGAAGCTGAAGCGGTGACGTGGGTGCTTTTATTTCGTTGAAATGGATTACCCGGATATATTCTTCCGGGTCAAATTCGTCCATTTTTTGCAGGAAACGTTCCATGTTCCCGGTGCTTCCGACGGCGTCCTTTGCGCAGAGGTATTGGGCAACCTCGCGGGCATATTCCTCATTTCCCGCATCGGCAGGCAGGCTGGCTCCGATCAGCGCCGCAAGCTGTTCCAGCTCCCCGCCGCTCTGACAGCGCCGGGCAACGAACCGCCCCACGCTCAGGGCAAAGGCGGCGGTATCCCGGGGCGTTCTCTGTCCGGAGCGAATCCGGGAGAGATAGGAAGCGTCGTAGCTCAGATACCGGGCAAGCTCCGTATTGCCGATGGAAAAGGCATCCAGCAGTTCGTTGAGATTGTGACGGAAGCGCTCTTTATCAAAGCCTTCCCGGAAAGTCAAAGCCTCCCGGAACGCGCTTTCCACCGATTCCTGCGTGATTTCCTTCCACCCACGTTCCACCGCAAGGGCTGCAATCCCGGCAGACAGCTTCCGGCATTGCGCCAAGTCCGGGCTGTGGCTGCCGCTGCGGTATCGGCTGATCACAGGAGCGGAAATGCCGCTGACGGCGGACAGTTCTCTGGCGGTACACCCCAGCTGTGTCAGATAATCATTCAGAAGCTTCTGAAACGTCACGGAACATCCCTCCTCCGGAATACCTGTGTTGAAATTACTATATCACAAACTGGAAAGCAGTACAAAGCAATTCTATATTTGTCATTGACAAACATACAAATCCAATTCGCAGCTGCAAAAAACGAAAGCGCCCTCCGCAAGGAGGGCGCTTGGGTTGTGAACTTAAGGCTTTCCGACGGGAATACTGGTGTGTTCCCGAATGGCATCCAGCAGAGCGTCCAAATTCTCTTCGTGGGTAAACCGGCATACCTTCTGTTTGCCATCGTAGCAAATCACCAGATAGCACAGCGTGCCGTAGATTTTCCCATTCTCGAAGAATCCCTTGGTCACGCCAAGGCGCTTATACACCCGGGTGATCGCGGAAAAAGGGATATAGCCGACCCGGCTGAAGCCGTACATACCTACGTACAGTGCCCGATCGCCCAGACCGAAGTCCTCATAATGGGTACAGCACACCCTATCGGGCCGGAGAAGCTCCGGGGGCAGTTTTTTTTCGGACAAGGCTTTCGGTGGAATATACATAGGAACGTTCCTTTCTCTTGGAAAATTATGCCTTAGCGGCCCTCTCGCCCTTGGGGGCCTTCAGGATGAACAGAACCAGCAGCACGACAGCGATGCCGATGCCCAGGATCTTGGAGATGGGCGGGAAGAAGGGAATGCCGCCCAGATACAGCTTGCTGTTGAACACGAAGGACACGGTAACAGCGGTCATGAACGCGGCGGGCAGAGCACAGATGTAAGCGTTCTTACCCTCGTGACGCAGGTACATGGCAGCGGTCCACAGAACGATAGCAGCCAGGATCTGGTTGGTGGAAGCGAAGTAGTTCCAGATGGAGGTGTAGTCCAGCTGAGAAACCAGCACACCCAAAGCCAGCAGGGGGATGGTCAGGATCAGGCGGTTCTTGTAGCTCTTCTGATCCAGCTTCAGAGCGTCAGCAACGGTCAGTCGAGCGGAGCGGAACGCAGTATCACCGGAAGAGATGGGGCATGCAATAACGCCCAGCATCGCCAGGATGGCGCCGAAGCCGCCCATGGTGGTGGCGCAGATGTTGTAAACGCAGCCAGCCTGACCAACGGACATAGCTTCCTTCAGGCCGGTCATCAGGCCGCCCTCGATGGGGAACAGAGCGCAGGAGGCAGCAGCCCAAACCAGAGCGATGATGCCTTCGCAGACCATGGCACCGTAGAAGACCATGTGAGACATCTTCTCACTCTTGCAGCAACGGGCCATGATGGGGGACTGAGTGGAGTGGAAGCCGGAGCAGGCGCCGCAGGCCACGGAGATGAACATGGCGGGGAACATGGAGGTTCCGGCGGGATGCATATTGCGCAGGGGGAAGATCTCGGGGATCTCATAGCCCTTCACGATGGTGCCAAGGCCCACGCCGATGGCCATGACGATCAGGCAGATGCCGAACAGGGGGTACAGCTTGCCGATGATCTTGTCCACGGACAGGAAGGTGGCGATGAAGAAGTAGGCGAACACGATGGCCAGCCAGAAGTACTTGTTGGTGAGAATGCCGGTGGAACCGCCCTGACCGCACAGGTAGCTCAGCAGGCCAGCGGGGCCAACAGCGAACACAACGCCGACCATGAACAGCAGCACGGTGGAGAACACAC
>CAYPWQ010000132.1:0-3542 GCA_964414495.1 uncultured Oscillospiraceae bacterium | reverse complement strand
AAGGAGTGCGCCGCACTGCACCGGGCGTTCCTGCGGGATCTGTCCGCCGTGGCGTCCGGGCTGGACGCGGCGCTGTTCGTGGCCCACACGCCGGAGGCAGGCTGGGAGCAGCTGCGGCCGCTCTTCCCCCAGGCGGCGGGCTTTTTCCCCCAGGAGGGGGAGGGACTGGGCCAGCGGATGGCCAACGCGCTGGAGCGGGTACTGTCCCTCGGCTATGATGCCTGCGTGCTGACCGGCTCCGATCTGCCGGAGCTCACGGCGGCGCAGCTGGAGAGCGGCTTCCGGGCGCTGGAGCGCGCAGACACCGTTCTGGGCCCCGCGGACGACGGCGGCTATTATCTGGTGGGGCTGAAACGGCCCTGCCCCGCCCTTTTCGAGCGGCAGAGCTACGGCGGCAGCTCGGTGCTGGAGAGCACCCTGGCCGCGGCGGCGCAGGCCGGGCTTTCCACGGCGCTGGCCCTTCCCTGCCGCGATGTGGACACGCCGGAGGAGCTGCGCGCGCTCTGGGCGCGCTGCCGCCAAAGCGACAGCCACACCGCCCGCTGCCTTGCCGAGATCTTTCAGAAGGAGACAACGCCATGATCCAAACGGAAGCGTTTCAGCGCTATGTCCGCAGCGAGAGCTTCCTCGCGCCGCTGGGACTGCGCGCCGATCTGGTGCCGGAATTCACCCCTCTCGGTCAGGGGGAATATAATGCCAACTTTGCCTTTTCCCATCCCCTCACGGGGCGGCGGCTGGTGCTGCGGGTGAACACCGGCAGTCAGATGCATCTCCCCCACCAGATCGAATACGAATTTGCCGCCCTGCGGGAGCTGCATCCCTCCGGCCGGACGCCGGAGGCCCTGTTTTGCGACGATTCCCGCGCCATCCTACCCTATGGGACGCTGGTGATGGAATGGCTGCCGGGGCGGCCGCTGCGCTATGAGACGGACCTCGCCGCCGCGGCGGAGATCCTGGCGGATATCCATACGCTGCCCGTGCGCGAGCCCTCGCCCCTGCTGCGGGCCGAGCGTCCTGCCCGGGCCATTTATGAAGAGTGCCTCGCCATGGGCGGGCAGTATCTCAGCTGGGACGGCGCGGACAAGGCCGTCTGCGCCCTGCTGGAAACACTGATCTGCGAGATCGGCGCGCTGCCGCTGGACGCACCCTCCGACGCGCCGCGCTGTCTTGTGAATACCGAGCTCAATTCCGGCAACTTCCTCATCAATCCCGGTGAACACAGCTATCTCATCGACTGGGAAAAGCCCCTGCTCTCCGAGCCCGCCCAGGATCTGGGCCATTTCCTCGTCCCCACCACCACCTTCTGGAAAACGGACGTGATCCTGACGCCGGAGGAGATCGGGGACTTTGTGCGCTGCTATATCCGGGCGGTGGACGGCCGGATGGAAACGGCGACGCTGCGCGGGCGGCTGCCCCTGTTCTTCACCGTGACCTGTCTCCGGGGCGTGACCTGGTGCGCCATGGCTCTGCGGGAGTATACGCAGCCGGGGCGCGCCCTGACCAATGCCGACACGCTGCGGAAGATCCGGCAGTATGTGGAGCCGTCGTTTCTGGAGCATATCCTGCAAAGCTATGTGCGCCGGGACTTCCTGAAGGGGGTCTGCCAATGAAGCTGACGCTCATCATCCCGGTGTATAACGAGAGCGCGGTCATCGGGCGCTGCCTCGAAAATCTCCGCTCGCTGGAGGGTGAGGTGGAGATCCTCTTTGCCGACGGCGGCTGCACGGATGATACCATCGCGCAGATCGGCGATGCCTATCGGGTGATCCGCTGCCCCAAGGGGCGGGCGCGGCAGATGAACGCCGCCGCGGCAGAGGCCGCGGGCGACACGCTGTGGTTCTCCCACTGCGACAGTCTCCTTCCCCCGGACGGCCCTGCCCAGATCCGCGCGGCGGTGGAGCGGGGCACGCGCTTCGGCTGCTTCCACATCGTCTTTGATTACGACGGCCCCTTCATGAAATGCAACGCCTTCAACTCCAACCTGCGGGCGCGGCTCTGGCACATCGCCTTCGGCGACCAGGGCATTTTCCTCACGCGGGAGCTGTTTCTTCAGCAGGGCGGCTTTCCCGACCTGCCCATCATGGAGGATCTGGAGCTCTCCCGCCGCATGAAGCGGCAGCGCATCCCTCTCACGGTGCTGCCGGGGCGCATCGTGACCTCCGGCCGGCGCTACCGGACGACGCATCCGCTGAGGACCATGTGGCAGATGTTTTATCTGCGCTGCTGCTACCGCATGGGCATGGACGTGAACGAGATCGCGCGGCGCTATCGGGATATTCGATAAGAGCGCTTTCACAGCGAGAAAAGCGATGAAAACGCAGATTTTTCCGTTGGACAGACTGATTGAAAGCCTCTAAGATAGACATGGAAATATCCGGGAATCCCCGGGAAAGGAAGAGAAGAAACTTATGAATAAACAACCTGTGAACCCTTCCGGCGCAGAGACCGGAAAGAAAAATAAATGGCTGAGCAAGGTCATCGTGCTGGGCCTGCTGCTGACCGCCGTCGTGCTGTATCTGGCCGTTCCCGCCGTGCGCACGTCCATCAACGGCATCGTGAAGATGTTCCGCACCGGCGACTTCGAGGAGATGCGCGCCTTCATCGCGCAGTACGGCACCTGGGCCATGGCGGTATCCTTTTTCCTGATGGTGTTCCAGTCTCTGGCCGCGCCGCTGCCTGCCTTTTTCATCACCCTCACCAATGCCAACCTCTTCGGCTGGTGGCAGGGCTGCATCCTCTCCTTCGTCTCCTCCATGGCAGGCGCAGCCATGTGCTTTTACATTGCCCGCATCCTGGGCCGCGACGTGGTGGAAAAGCTCTGTAGTAAAGGTGCGCTGAAGCAGATCGACGACTTTTTTGACAAGTACGGCAAGAAGAGCATCCTCATCGCCCGCCTGCTGCCCTTCATCTCCTTTGACTATGTGAGCTATGCGGCGGGCCTGACCCCCATGGGCTTCTGGGGCTTCTTCATCGCAACGGGCGTGGGTCAGCTCCCCGCCTGCATCGTGTACTCCTATGTGGGCGGCATGCTCACCGGCGGCGCCAAGCTGCTGTTCACGGGTCTGCTGTGCCTGTTCGCTCTGGCCCTCCTCGTGACCATGCTGCGCACCATCTGGACGAACCGTCAGCGCAAGCCGCAGGGCGGGGAGAGCGCCGCGGAATGACCCGGCAAAAGCGGATCGGGAAGCTGCTGGTCTTTGCGGCGCTGGCGCTGCTGATCTGGGCGCTGGATCGTCGCTTCGGCTGGTCGGACTGGCTCTCCGGGGCGGGACTCAGCGGCCTGCAGGCCACGGCGGAGGAGAATTTCCCTGCCGCCGCAGCGCTCTACACCGTCATCACCATCGTGGGCTGCGTGGGGCTGGCTCTTCCGGGCGTCACCTTCGCGGTGGCGGCAGGGCTGCTCTTCGGCCCGGTCAGCGGCACGCTGCTCTGCCTGCTGGCCACCACCCTCGGCGCAGTGGCAGCCTTTCTCGCGGGGCGCTTCTTCCTGCGGGATGCCGTGCGCCCGCTGGTGATGAAGAACGCATGGCTGAAAAAGGTGC
>CAYPWQ010000131.1:0-3614 GCA_964414495.1 uncultured Oscillospiraceae bacterium | reverse complement strand
CCCAAGGATCCCAACAACGACGGCAGCACTGAGGACGCCTGGGTCAAGAAGAACCTGACCGTCAGCGGCAGCTTCAGCGGCGAGACCTTCGAGGTCACCGTGACGCCCGTGGTCGAGGGCGGCGACTCTGCCGGCAACATCTCCACCGGGATCGGCGGCAGCTTCGAGGTGGTGGACAACAGCTACACCGGCAAGGTGACCATGACCGCTGCCGGCACGGAGGCCTTCTCCTTCGACAAGAAGATCACCTTCACCAAGGAAGGCACCTATACCTTCAACGTCGTGGAGAAGAAGGGCACCACCAGCGGCATGACCTACGACAAGGAGACCTACCAGCTGGTCGTGACCATCGTAAAGGGTCAGAACGGTCTGGAGCTCGGTGAGGTCAAGACCGTCACCGTGAAGAACAGCTTCTATCGCGCTTCCGCTCCCAGCGGCGGCGGCGTCAGACTGGAGAAGGGCACTCACTTCAACTATGTCATGGGTTACTCTGACGGCACCATCCGTCCCAACAACGAGATCACCCGCGGCGAAGTGGCCATCATCTTCTTCCGCCTGCTCACCGACGAGAGCCGCAAGGAGTTCTATTCCGAGCACAACGACTTCACCGACGTGCTCGAGACCTCCAAGAGCAACATCGCCATCTCCACCCTGACCAATGCGGGCATCCTCACCGGCTACAGCGACGGCACCTTCCGTCCCAACGCCAAGGTCACCCGCGGCCAGCTGGCTGCCATCATCGCCCGCTTCGCGGACATGAAGGGCGATGTCGATAAGACCTTCAGCGACATCGACGGCTACTGGGCCAAGGATCTGATCCTGCTGGCCGCCAGCAACGGCTGGATCGACGGCTACAGCGACGGCACCTTCCGTCCCGCCAACAACATCACCCGTGCCCAGACCATGGCCATCATCAACCGTGCTCTGGACCGTCAGGTCAGCCACGTGGAGGATCTGCTGGATGAGGACGTGATGAACGTCTGGGTGGACAACATGGATCCCGATGCGTGGTATTACTTCCACGTGCAGGAGGCCACCAACAACCACGCTTACACCCGCAAGAGCGCCGCTTCCCTCGATGAGAAGTGGACGGCCAAGCTGAAGGATATCGACTGGTCTGTGTATCAGTTCTGATCTCCTCTGCGCAAAGCGCGTGTGACACAGTGAAAAAGCGGCAGGACTTATGTCCTGCCGCTTTTCTGTTTGCAAAAAGGCTCCCGCCGGAGGGCGGGAGCCTTTTTGCCTTCATTCCAGGATATAGACGTTCACCGGGCGGCGGCCAAACTGCACGCAGTCGTCATAGCTCTCCATGTAGAGGTCGATGACGCTGCCGCGCACGCCGGTGTCCTCCGCCACGGCGATGCCGTACACATAGCTGCCCTTGGCCCCTTCGATATAGAGCCGGGAGCCCAGGGGGATCACCCGGGGATCCACCGCCACCACGCCCACGCGGGCGGTGGTGCCCGTGGCGGTGACGGTGTCCACCGCGCCGATGCCCGCGGTGTAGGCCGTGCCGGTCATGCGCAGGGCGCGGGTGTAGCGGAGGGCCTGCCCGTCCGCCGTCACCGTGCCGCCGCCGTAGTCCAGCACCTGCACGTTGGTGTGGCGGCTGCGGGTGCCGTATCGGATGATGCGCTCGCGCATGGTGCTTTCGCCCGTGCCGAGGGTCTGCTCCGCCGCGGCGCGGCCGCCGGAAACGTAGATGCGGGCGTAAGTGGGCAGATAGCCGTCCTGCCCCTCCTGCGCCACGGTCTCCTCGCCCCAGGCGAGGGAAGAGTCGGCCTCATAGCGGGTGACGCAGGGCACGGCCTCGCGCCGCTCCACCTCGCAGGTGAAGTCCGACGCGATGGTCAGGCGGCAGGGCTGCGCCGTGAGCTCCACCAGCACGGCCTCGTCCGCCTCCACCGGGATGCTGAGACGGCGCAGCAGCTCCTCCACCGTCTCCTCCTCCGTGAATACCGGGATCACCAGATCCCGGCGGCACAGCGCCAGCTCCGTCCCCGCGGCGAAGCGATAGTCTTCGCCCTCCTCTCCGGCATAGCCGGCGAAAAAGATGCGCCCGCTGAGACTCTCCTGCGCTCCGTCGGCGGGGGCGCTGTCCAGAGCGTTGGCATAGGTGATGTGCAGCAGCCCCGCGCACAGCACGAGACTCAGCATGGCGCTGACGGCCCGCCGCGCCGGTGTGCGCAGCAGCCGCTTTCTCAGTTGAAACATAGTTACCTCCATTCGCGTCTTCTGACTCAGCTTTCCACACTTTTCCTCTGTCTATACAGCGTATGGAAAGAGGATTACAAAAGTTACAAAACGGTTACGAGCCAGAAAAACAAGGGGTACTATACACGCTTTCCCCACTTTTGTCAAGTTATAAGCGGTCGAAATGCGGTTGATGCCCCACAAATGCCGCAAATCGCAGGCCGCTGTGCGAGCGGAAACGCCCGCTTTCCTGCAAAGAAATGACAAAATGCGAAAGAATTTGTAACCGAATTTGGTGACATCTTCATGAAAATGCGAAAACGCCCACTTTTTCGAAAAAAGTGAGCGTTTCCGGTCAAAAGATGCGCTTTCCGCCGGAAAACGAAAAAAAGCCGCCGCGCACTGCGCGGCGGCCCGGAAGGGGAATGGGTCATTCGTTACAGTTGCAGAAGGCCTTTGTCTCCTGAAAATCGGCGGGCCCGGGCAGCGTGGCGGGCGGGAAAAACTCGCCCACGGGGAAGCTGATGCCCCGGAACAGCTCGCAGGGGTCGCCGGGGGTGACGCCGGTGCAGCATTCCTTGTCGGGGATGCAGTAGTCATAGACGGGGATCAGCAGCTCGGTCTCCCGCTCCAGCCGCACGATGGAGAACTGCCCCAGCGTCACCCGCACCAGGGGCGTGGAGGGCGTGAGCTGGATGTCGGAGGCAAAGGCGGCGCTGATGCAGGCGGGCACCTCCGCCAGCGTGGTGCCGCCGGTGCTGCTCTCGCTGCTGCTGATGGCAAGGACGATGGGATCCACCGCCTCCACCACGGCGAGGGGCAGAGCCTCCACCGCGGTCAGCGCGCCGCTGACGCACTGGTCGCGGGAGGTGAAGCTCTTGCTGCCGCCCTCGCTGCCGAAGAGGATGCAGCGCTTGTCAAAGACGCAGAGCCCCTCCACCTCCGTGCCGCGGACGGATGTACTCTGATACGCCTGCAGCGTAACGCGGTAGTAGTAGCGCATATCCACGGTGTAATAGCCCCGGTTGAAGCAGACCGGCTCCACGCTGACGAACACGTGCAGCAGCTCGGCGCAGCTGCCCTTCAGGTTGACGGCGGAGGAGAGCGTTTCCACGCTCGCCGCCGTGGGGTAAAATTGCAGATCCTCCAGACAATCCCTGTCCCGGCAGGAATCCATGACTTTTCGTGTATGGATGCAGACAGCCTCCTGTACTGCGTCCGTCTCCGGCGTAATGGGGCCGGGAGCCACATGACAGGCCATGAACGGTACCTCCTTGTATGGACTCTGAAAGAGGAGCCCTCTTTCACTCCAGTGTATGGCACGGCGGGCTGCGGGGTGAAAATTTTGATTCGGCTCTATACAAAATCCGGGAGTTGGCGTATAATATTTCAAATAAGCCAATGACCAAGGAGGGAGCAGC
>CAYPWQ010000130.1:0-3616 GCA_964414495.1 uncultured Oscillospiraceae bacterium | reverse complement strand
AGCCGCCCGGTGCGCAGTCCCTTTTCCCGGTCCAGCACCGCGCGCATGAGCGTCGCCGTGCCGAGCAGACCCTTCATCAGAAAATCGGCGCGGCCCTCGCGGACGGCAGCCACGGCTCTCGCGGCGCAGTCTGCGTCGTCAGCGGCCTCAATGATGTCGTAATCAGAGCTGTTCTCGCCTGCCGCGGTCAGCAGGGTGCGGATCTGTTCGCCGTCGCCCACGAGAACGGCGCGGGCAATACCCTGGCGTCGGGCGGCGGCCACGGCCTCAATTACCGCCTCGTCATGGGCGGCGGCCACGGCCACGCCATGGGGCTCCAGCTGCGCGGCAGCGCGCAGGATCTCAGAAATGGTATGCATTGACTTCCTCCTTCGTTATGCATATTCCCGGCAGGGCGCACCGTGGAGGGCGCGCAGCGCCCCTTCTGCCAGGGCGCGCATCTCCTCCTCGCCGGGGAAGCACAGGATGGGCGCTATGGCGGAGACATAGCCGCCGATCTCCTCACAGAAGCGCTGACTGTAGGCCATACCGCCGGTCAGGACGATGCCGTCCACACGGAAGCGCAGCACGGCTGCCATGGCGCCGATGTCCTTGCCGAGCTGATAGGCCAGGGCGCGGAAGACGGTCAGCGCCTCGCCGTCGCCGTCAAAGGCGCGGCGCTCCACCTCGCGGAAATCCTTGGTGCCGAGATAGGAGTAAACACCTGCCCCGGCGCTCAGAAGAGACTTGACCTCCGCGCGGCTTTTGCCGCTGAAGCAGAGCTCCACAACGGCATTCACGGGCAGCGCGCCGCCGCGGTCAAGGCCCATGCTGCCATCGTCCTTCACGTTGAAATTGTCCGTCACGCGGCCTTTTTCGTGGGCGGCCACGGATACGCCGCCGCCCAGATGGGCCACGATGAGGTGCAGCTCCTCATAGGGCCTTCCCAATTGTACCGCGGCCTTGCGAGCCACGGATTTGTGGTTCAGCGCATGGAAAAAGCTCTGCCGCTCCATACCCTTCAGGCCGGAGATCCGGGCAAGGTCGTTCAGCTCGTCCACGCAGACGGGATCCACGAAATAGGCGGGAATGCCGAGGGGATCGGCCAGCTCCTTCGCAATGTACGCGCCGAGATTCGCGGCATGCTCACCATAGGGCGGGTGCAGGATATCACGGATCACCGCGTCATTCACCCGGTAGGTGCCGGAGGGGATGTGCTTCAGCAGACCGCCGCGGCCGCAGATGGCGTCCATCTCCGAAAGCGACACGCCCTGCTCCGCCAGCGCCCGCAGGATCAGCTCCCTGCGCCAGGGCATCTGGTCGGCGACGCAGGCAAAGGGGGACAGCTCAGCGGCGCTGTGGTCGAGGGAGATGCGCAGCAGCTCCTCCGTCTCCTCGAAAACGGCGAGCTTGGTGGAGGTGGCGCCGGGATTGATGACCAGGACCTTCATTCCGGCTCCTCCTCAGACGGCGTCGTGTCCCGCACGGTAGGCCGACAGATTCAGCGCGCGGAACTTTTCGGGCACAGTCTCTTCAATGACGGTCTCCCAGTCGATCTCCTCCATACCGAGGGCCTTGACCATGCTGCCGAAGAGCACGATGTTCATGCACTTCGTGCTGCCGAGGGAGGCGGCGATCTTCTCCGCATCAAGCACATGGCAGGTGAAATGCCGCTGCATGGCCGCAAGGCAGCCCTCAGGATATTTGCAGAGCCCCGCCGCGATGCTGGAGGAGGCCATTTCAAAGTCGTTGATGACGGCGATGCCGTCGGGTTTCAGATAGTCCGCGTAGCGCACCGCCTCCATCTTTTCAAAGGCCACGATGATGTCCGCCGCACCCTTGCCGATGACAGGGGAACAGACCTTTTCACCCCAGTGCACCTGGGTGGAGACGCTGCCGCCGCGCTGACTCATGCCATGGACCTCGCTCATCTTCACGTCATAGCCTGCCTTCATCAGACCGTTCACCAGCACTCTGGCCGTCAGGATGGCACCCTGACCGCCCACGCCGACGAGGAGCGCACTTTTCGTATTCTTCATGGCTCAGTTCTCCTTTCTCGTGATGGCCTGCTTCGGGCAGACCTGGGCGCAGACTGTGCAGCCCACGCACTGGTTTGCATCGATGTGCGCTTTGCCGTCGCGGATCATGACGGCGGGGCAGCCCACCTTCAGGCACATTTTGCAGCCAACGCACCTGTCGCGGTCCACCTCGCACCTGCCGATGTCGTGCTTGATGCGCTTGATGAGCAGACAGGGACGGCGGGTGATGATGGCGGCGGGAACGGGAGAGGCGATGGCATCCTGCACGGCCTGCTCCATGGCGGCAAGATCCTGCGGATCCACGATGATAATGTTCTCGTAGCCATAGGCGGCCAGAATGTCCTCGATCTTCAGCGCTTCAGCCATGTCGCCCTGCAGGGTGCGGCCAGTGCCGGGATTGTCCTGATGTCCGGTCATACCGGTGATGGAGTTGTCCAACACCACGGGGATGACATTGCCGTGGTTATAGATGATCTCCGCTGCGCCGGTCATGCCGCTGTGGAAGAAGGTAGAGTCGCCCACGACGCCGAAGACCTTCTTCCCGGTCTCGCCGGCCAATTCAAAGGCCTTGGCCATGCCCATGGCGATGGTGAAGCCGCCGCCCATGCAGACGCAGCTGTCCAACGCGTTCAGCGGCGCGGAGCCTCCGAGGGTATAGCAGCCGATATCGCCGGTGACGACGAAGTCCCTGTGCTTCGCCATGGTGTAGAAAAAGCCTCTGTGGGGGCAGCCAGGGCAGAGTGCAGGGGGACGAGAGACAGCGGAGACACCCACGTCCACGGTCTCAGGCTTTTCGCCGAGGATGCGCTCACGCAGCAGCTGGGGATTCAGCTCATAGAGCTTGCCCGTGAGGCGCTTGCCGGTGCAGGGGATGCCGGCGGCACGGATCTGCTGCTCCATGAAGTCGTCCAGCTCCTCCACCACATAGAGCGTTTCAAAGCGGGCGGCAAAGTCGCGGATGAGCTGCATGGGCAGAGGATTGGTCAGCCCCAGCTTCAGGAAAGAGGTATCTGCCGGAAAAGCATCCTTCGCGTACTGATAGGCGACGGAGGCGGTGACAACGCCGACGCGGCCGCCGTTCAGCTCCACGCGGTTGAGGGGGCTTTCGCAGCCGTATTCCTCCAGCGCAGCCAGAGCTGCCTCCACCTTGGGATGGTTCTGCATGGCGTTGGCAGGCGTGGAGAGGTTCTTGCGCCCGTCGCGCCGATAGGGTCTGGGGGGCTGGGCCTGCCGCTGACCAAAAGCGACGATGCTCTTGGAGTGTGCAACGCGCGTGGTGGTGCGCAGCAGCACGGGCAGATCAAAGCGCTCGGAGAGCTCGAAGGCCGCCTTCATGAAGTCCAGGCATTCCTGCGAATCCGAGGGCTCCAGCATGGCCAGCTTGGCCGCCCGGGCATAGTGACGGTTGTCCTGCTCGTTCTGGGAGGAATGCATGCCGGGATCGTCCGCAGTGACGATGACGAAGCCGCCGCTGACGCCGTTGTAGGCGGCGGTGAAGATAGGATCCGCCGCCACGTTCAGTCCCACGTGCTTCATGGCGCAGAGACTGCGCACGCCCGCGATGCTGGCGCCGTAGGCCACCTCCGCCGCCACCTTTT
>CAYPWQ010000129.1:0-3616 GCA_964414495.1 uncultured Oscillospiraceae bacterium | reverse complement strand
CTGCTTCGAGACCCACACCGTCTTTGTCGCCGCGCCGGACTACGACTGCGACTTCGACCACCCCTACACGCTGGAGGAGCTTTCCCGCTTCCCCCTGATCCTGCTGGAGCGAAAGGCCAACTCCCGTCTGCAGCTGGAGGAATTCTTCCTCTCCCGGGGGCTGACCCTGCGGCCGGAGATCGACCTGGGCTCACGCTATCTGCTGGTGGCGCTGGCGCGGATCGGTCTGGGCGTGGCGGGCGTGACGAAGGAATACGTGGGCACGTCGCTGGAGCGGGGCGAGATCCGGATGCTGAAAACGGATTTCGAGATCCCGGCGCGGAGCCTTGACATGTGCATCCTGAAGGCCGTGGCTCCCAGCACCGCAGCCGAGCGCTTCATGGAGCTGATCCGGGAGGGGATGGACGATGCTGCATCGCTGTAACCGCCGCGTCATGGTGGGGCTGATCCTGCTTCTCTGCGCGGGCATCGCACTGGTGGACGGGGTGCTGCGCCCCGGCTATGCCGTGAAATCCGCGGTGAAGCTGCTGCTGTTCGGCGTGCTGCCCTGGCTGTGGCTCCGCCGCCGGGGCATCGCCGTGGGGGGACTGTTCCGCATGGAGCGGGCGGCTCTGCGCCGGACGCTGGCGCTGGCGGCGGGGGTATTCGTTTTGATCCTCGGGGCCTATTTCGCCCTGCGGGGGACGGCGGACTTCTCCGGCATCACCGATGCGCTGACCGATAACGCCGGGGTCAGCCGCGAGAGCTTCCCCCTGGTGGCGCTGTACATTCCCCTCGTCAATGCGCTGCTGGAGGAATTCTTTTTCCGGGGCTTTGCCTTTCTCCTGCTGCGGCAGGTGAGCTCCCCCCGCTTCGCCGCCGGCTTCAGCGCCGTGGTCTTTGCGCTCTATCACGTTTCCATTTTACAGGGCTGGTTCTCCCCCGCCCTCTATGCCCTTGCCATGGCGGGGCTCGCCGCCGGCGGGCTGCTGTTTGAATGGCTGGACAGCCGCGGCGATGCGCTGCTGCCGTCCTACCTCGTCCACATGGCGGCCAATCTCGCCATCAACACCGTGGGACTGATCCTCTTCGGCTATCTCGGATGAAAGGAGGTGCGCCCGTGCCCGCCATCACCCTGGTCTTTTCCGCCACCCACACCCGCATGGGCGCGCTCATCCGCGCCGTGACCCATGCGCAGTACAATCATGTCTCCCTGACTCTCGACGAAAACGGGCCCCTCTGCTCCTTCGCCCGGAAATACGGCAACGTCCCCTTCTGCGGCGGCTTTACGGAGGAATCGCCCCTGCGCTATGGCTGCGGCGGCACGGCAGCGGTGGTGATCTGCCGCGTGAGCGTGACGGAACAGGGCTTCGCCGCGGCGGAGGCCATGCTGCGGCAGCTGCGGCAGCGGCGGGAGCAGTATCTCTATAACCTCTTCTCCGCGGCTCTGGCGCCGCTGCACCGGCGTTTCCCCATCCGGGAGAGCTACACCTGCGTGGAGTTCGCGGCGGCGCTGCTGGCCGTCTCCGGCGCTCTGACGGTGGAGGAGGGGCAGCGCTTCTGGACGGTGGAGGAGCTGCTGCAGCGCCTTGCGCCATTCCGCGTATACGAGGGGCCCTTCCCCCTGCCGGAGAACGCCCGCTGGGGCGATGACCGCTTCCCCCAACAGCAGCGCTTCCCCGCCGCCTGCGGCCTGACCTGCCGCGCCGTGGGACGACTGACCGCCCGCGCCTTGGGGAAACGGTAGGAGAAACAGAGAACAAAAAAGCCTCAACGCGGAATTTGTCCGTCATGAGCGGACAAATTCCGCGCGCAGCGGGCCGCATCCTTTTGTTGGAAAAATCCACAGGGGTTTTTCGACAGTCTAAAGCGCCCCGGACAGCCGTCCGGGGCGCTCACTGTTTTGCTCTTCTTTTACACGTTGAAGCGGAAGTAGATCATGTCGCCGTCCTGCACCACATAGTCCTTGCCCTCGCTGCGGAGCAGGCCCTTTTCCTTGGCGGCGGCAAGAGAGCCGCAGGCGATCATCTCGCGGAAGTTGATGGTCTCGGCCCGGATGAAGCCGCGCTCGATGTCGCTGTGGATCTTGCCCGCGGCCTGCGGTGCCTTGGTGCCCCGGCGGATGGTCCAGGCGCGGCACTCGTCCTTGCCGTAGGTCAGGAAGGAGATGAGGCCCAGCAGCTCATAGCTGCACTGGATCAGGCGGTCGAGGCCGGACTTTTCGATGCCCAGCTCCTCCAGGAACATGGCGCGCTCCTCATCCTCCAGCTCGGCGATGTCCTGCTCCAGCTTGGCGCAGATGGGCAGCACCTGTGCGCCCTCCTTCTCAGCCAGCTCCTTCACCTGCTGGAAATAGGCGTTGCCGCTCTGGTCGGCAAAGCCCGCCTCGTCCATGTTGGCGGCATAGATGATGGGCTTCAGGCTCAGCAGGTCGCTGGTGGCGATGAGAGCGGCGTCCTCGCTGTCGCAGACGAAGCTGCGGGCGGAATTGCCGCCGTCCAGATGCGCCGCGAGAGCCTTGAACACCTCGACCTCATGGAGGAACTTCTTGTCGCCCTTGGCGGCCTTGGCAGCCTTGTCGATGCGGCGGTTCACCATTTCGAGATCCGCCATGATGAGCTCGAGATCGATGCACTGGATGTCGCCCAGGGGGTCAACTGGGACGTTGGTCCCGGCGTCGGCCACCACGTGCATGATGTTCTCGTCGTCGAAGCAGCGCACCACATGGACGATGGCGTCCGTGCGGCGGATATTCTCCAGGAACTTGTTGCCGAGGCCCGCGCCCTGGCTCGCGCCCTTCACGAGACCCGCGATGTCCACGAACTCGATGATGGCGGGGGTCTTTTTGTCCGGCTCGTACATTTCGGCCAGCTTGTCCAGCCGCTCGTCCGGCACGGCCACCACGCCCACGTTGGGCTCGATGGTGCAGAAGGGATAGTTGGCGCTTTCGGCACCGGCGTTGGTGATGGCGTTGAAGAGGGTGCTCTTGCCCACGTTGGGCAGACCCACGATACCTAATTTCATTTTATTCTCTACTCCTTTGATTTTTCCTTTATTTGCAAGGGTTTTCGCGTTTTGGCGTTTCGGCTGTTACACCATTTTTACACCATTTCCGCATAAACCTATATGGATTTTTATATGTAAATCCCATTAAGCTGGAATTGCCTGACCGCATTGTCGAGGGAGTCGGTAGTCACATGGACATATCGATCCATCGTTGTTTTGATACTGGCGTGTCCCAGTAGTTTTTGCAGCACCTTGGGCTGCATACCGCTTTCGATGGCTCTTGTGGCATATGTATGCCGAAGCGCGTGCATACAAAAGCGATTGATCCCTGCTTCGTCGCAGAGCTTATAGAGGTGGGTATCATAGGAGCTGTTTTTCGCAGGCTCACCTGTACGCCAGTTGATAAAAACAAGATCGCGCATGACAAGCTGTGACACAACGCCTGTGCGTCTATCCATATATTCCAGTGTGTGATCTAACAAGGGAGATTCTTTTCTCTCCCCACGATGCTCCCAAAGTTCTTTGAGAATATCGTATGCACGATCCGTTAATGGAATTGTTCGATAGCTTTGCTGTGTCTTTGGAGGACCAGCCCGCCAATTTTGTTGGGAGTGGCGAAATTCCAAAGTTT
>CAYPWQ010000128.1:0-3617 GCA_964414495.1 uncultured Oscillospiraceae bacterium | reverse complement strand
TGGCGGAACCGACAAAGCCGGTCACGCCGCGGATGTTGCGGATCAGATGCCAGGTGTCGTCCGTCATGACCATCTTGATCAGCACATAGCCGGGGAAGACCTTGCGGTCGACTTCCTTCATGGTGCCGCTCTCCGTCACTTCCGTCACGTGCTCCAGGGGGATCTCGATCTGCAGGATCATGTCCTCCATGCCGCGATTGACGACGAATTTCTCAATGCTGGCCTTGACGGCGTTCTCATACCCGGAATAGGTATGGACGACGTACCACTTTGCGTTATCAGACATGCCGTCCTCCCACTTAGCCGCCGAAGGCGGAAAGCAGCAGATTCAGGCCGGAAGCCGCCACATAGTCGAACACCCAGATGCACACGCCGATGGCGGCGGAGCAGCCGATCACGATGCCGGTGTTCTTCAGCACGGACTTCTTGTCAGGCCAGACGACCTTCTTCAGTTCGCTTCTCATTTCGCGGAACCAGCGGCCGCGATCCTTCTTCTTTTCTTCTGCCATTTGCAATACCCTTCCTTTACTTGGTCTCGCTGTGGACGGTGTGCTTTCTGCAGAACGGGCAATACTTGTTCATTTCCAGACGATCCGGATCGTTCTTCTTGTTCTTGACCGTGTTGTAGTTCCTGTTCTTGCATTCGTTGCATCTGAGAGTGATCTTCACACGCATGTTAACGGCACCTCCTTATAAATTGATATCACCCGGTCTCCCGTTGATACCTTGCCTCCCTGTCGTAAATTTAAGGGGACGCATCCCCCGTGCGCCGAAGCGAAAAATGCGCACAAAAAGAAAGCCCCTTTTCACAGGTAAGATAAATGTTATCACACCCTGTCCATGCCGTCAACCATTTTTTTGCGAAAATTTACAAAATTTCTTCCCCTTTTTCGTCGCTTCTGCCGGATGCACCGCGGCACTTGCCAAGCCCCGCCCATCTGTGATATGATGGGGCAAACACATCCGGGAGGAACGCTATGAGGATCATGGCCATTGACTACGGCGACGCCCACACCGGCATCGCCATTTCCGACGCGACCTGCACCATCGCAGGCTATACCACCGTCATCAATGCCTACCGCCGCGAACAGGTGGTGGACGGCATCCAGAAGCTTATCGCGGAATATGGGGTCAGCGAGCTGGTGCTGGGCTATCCCAAGAATATGGACGGCACCCTGGGCCCCCGCGCGGAAAAGGCACAGGAAATGGCCGAGGCGCTCCGCGCCGCCACCGGCCTGCCCGTTACGCTCTGGGACGAGCGCCGCACCACCATCGACGCGCACAACATCCTCATGGGCAGCGGCAAAAATGCCAAGCAGCGCAAAAAGGTGGTGGACGCTGTGGCCGCCTCCCTCATGCTGGAGGGCTATCTCACCCGCCTCCACCTTCAAACGAAATAATAGCAAACAGGGGAGCCTGCCACCCGGCAGGTTCCCCTGTTTCATCTAATTTTAGTCTCACAGAGTTCGTGCGGTGCACCGCATCCTTTTGCCGGACCCCCCCCGCAGGGTTTTTCCGGCAGTTATATCAGGTGTTCTTCATCACGATCAGCTCCACGCAGTCGCCTACATGCTCGCAGGCGTCGGCACAGCTCTCCAGATGGTCAAAGATCTCCCGCCAGAACAGGATGCCCAGCACGTCCGACGTGAACTCCGGCACCCGCAGCGTCGCCGCCAGATACAGCTCGTCGCACTCCTCCTCCCGGTGGCTCAGATCCACGATCATGCCGTGCAGCTTCTGGGGCTTCTTGAAGTTGCAGAGCTCCACCAGCATCTCCTTCATCAGTTCGCAGCAGCCGATGATCTTCTCTGCGAACACCACCGCCTCCGGCATGATGCTCTGAATGCGGTTGACATAAAGTCGCTGCAGCACCTCCTCGATGCAGTCCGTCACCTCGTCGATATTCTGGCTGATCTCGGCCATGTCCTCCCGGTCCATGGGTGTCACAAAGGCCCTGGCCAGCGCCTCCGTCATCTCGTGCTTGCAGCGGTCGCCGTCGTGCTCATAGCCGTGCATCGTCTCCAGCATCTGCCCGATATTGCCGTAGTCGTAATCCGTCAGGCACTCCTTCAGATAGCCCGCCGCCACGCAGCTGCACGCCGCCGCGCTCACAAAATTCTCAAAATAGAAGTTGTCCTTCTTTGCCATATTCTTCGTTTCCTTTCCTGTATTTTAAAACACCGCGATAAAGATCTTCGTCATGATAAAGCCGATCAGGCCGCACCCGGGGAAGGTCAGCAGCCATGCCGTCCCCATCTCCTTCACCACCGAGAAGTTGATGGCGGAGATGCGCCGCACCGCGCCCACGCCCATGATGGCGGTGGTCTTGGCGTGGGTGGTGGAAACAGGGATGCCGAACAGCGAGCTGAACAGCAGCGCAATGGCCGCCGCAATGTCGGCAGAGAAGCCCTGGTACTTTTCCAGCTTCACCATGTCCATGCCCACGGACTTGATGATCTTCTTGCCGCCGATGGAGGTGCCCACGCACATGATGACCGAGCACAGCAGCATCATCCAGATGGGCATCTGCACGGCGGTCTCCGTGCTCTGGCCGTTGGCCAGCAGCATGCTCATGAGGATCACACCCATGAACTTCTGTCCGTCCTGTGCCCCGTGCATAAAGGCCATGGCCGCCGCGCCGAAGATCTGCGCCCCGCGGAAGAACTTCTCCGTCAGCCGCCGCTCCACGCTGCGGAACAGCGCCACCACCACCCGACACACGCCCCAGCCAAGGCCGAAGCCCATGAACACCGAGATCACCATGCCGTACAGCACCTTCACCCATTCCGCGCCGTTCACGCCGCTGAGGCCGCCGTGCAGCGCGATGGCCGCGCCCGTGAGTCCCGCGATCAGCGCGTGGCTCTCGCTGGTGGGGATACCGAGGTACCAGGCCGCCGTGGCCCAGGTGACGATGGCGAACAGCGCCGCGCTCAGCGCCACGATGGCCTCGTGATTGTTCGTGCCGAAGTCCACCATTTTCGTGATGGTCTCCGCCACGGTGGCGTTCAGCATGCTCATCAGAAACACGCCGAGGAAGTTGCACACCGCGGCCATCCAGATGGCGGCGCGCACCGGCATGCACCGCGTCACCACGCAGGTGGCGATGGCGTTGGGCGCATCCGTCCAGCCGTTCACCAGGATCACGCCCAGTGTCAGCACCACCGCCAGCATCAGCAGGGGATTGCCCAGCAGCTGGCTCCAAAAGAACCCGAATGACATATCCATAGTTTGGTTTTCCTCCCATTTTCCCATATCGGATGCGCGCCCGCGCCGTCCGCGCCGTCCCGCCGGACGGTTCAAATTTCACTCCTGTCAAGTCCACGAAAATTATAACATCGGGAAATTTTAAGTATCAACCAGTCACTGCCCACTACTGTAAACCCACCATCAATTCTTTGTAAAACTTTCGTAAAATGGCGAAGGAGCGGCAGCCCGCAGGCTGCCGCTCCCTATTTTCTGCCAATTTTTCCGTTTCATGCGTTGCGGAAGCGGGAGAGGAAATCCTTCGTCTCCTGCTTCTTCGGGTCGCCGCAGACCTCCGCGGGGCTGCCCGCCTCGCAGTTCACGCCGTCGCTCATATACCCCACATGGTTGCTCACGTCCCGTGCGCACGCCAT
>CAYPWQ010000127.1:1737-3711 GCA_964414495.1 uncultured Oscillospiraceae bacterium | reverse complement strand
GCTGCTGTCCTGCCTGACGCAGCCGATGCTGGCCTCTGCCGCCGACCGGTCAAAGCGCTTTGTCCTGATCCGGATGCAGGTCACGACGACCCTGCTTTGCTGCCTCTGCCTGCTGCTGCAATTTCTGCCGGGGCTGCCGGTGTTCTGGGCAGGGGTATTTTACATGGCGGGCGTTTTCAGCAGCGACACCATGACCCCACTGATGAACGCCCTGAGCGTGGCGTACAACGGCGCGGGCTATCCCATCAATTACGGCGCGGCCCGCGGCATCGGCTCGGCGGCATCGGCGCTCTCGGCACTGGCTGCGGGGCACATTCTGGCCCGCTGCGGCGCGGGCTGGATGCTGCTATTTCTGCTGCTGTTCCGCCTGCTCTGCGTGCTGACCTTTCTGGGCTATCCCCGCATCGATAAGACGGAGAGTGCCGATGAGAGCCGGGGCGAGAGCTGTACGGTGGGAGAGTTCTTCCGGCGCTACCGCTGGTACTGCGCGTCCCTTCTGGGCGTACTGTTCCTCGGCATGTATCTCGCCATGACAGAGAATTACATGATCGCCATCATGGGACGCCTCGGCGGTGACAGCGGCAATGTGGGCACGGCGCTGTTCCTCTCGTCTCTCGTGGGCGCGCCGGTGATCTTCTGCTTCAGCCGGGTGCGGCGGCATCTCTCCGACACCCGTCTGCTGAAGCTGGCGGCGCTGACCTTCCTGCTCCGCTCCGTGCTGGTGTGTATGGCGACGAGCGTTGCCCACATCTATCTCATCCAGCTCCTGCAGGTCACGTCCTATGCCTTCCTTGGCCCCGTGCAGGTCTATTACGCCGGGGATCGGGTGCAGCCCTGCGACATGGTGAAGGGGCAGGCCTTCATCACGGCAGCCTACGCCCTTGGCTGCTCGCTGGGCAATTTCACCGGCGGCCAGCTGCTGAATGTCAGCGTGGACGCCATGCTGTACGCAGGCGTTGCCATGGCGCTCAGCGGCGTGGCCGTGATCTTCCTCACGGTGGACCGGCGCGACAGGCTGACGAACGCGGCATAAAACAAAATGAGCGGCGGCGCAGGTTTTCCTGCGCCGCCGCTTTCTCCATTTATTGCAGTTCCTCATTCAGCAGGGGGAAGTCCACATCCGCGCGGAACAGGTCGCCGTCGATGGAGAGCTGGAAGCTGCCGCCCTGGAGCTTGGTCAGGCTCTGTGCGATGGAGAGGCCCAGACCGCTGCCCTCCGTGCTGCGGGAGGCATCGCCCCGGACGAAGCGCTCCATGAGCTCGTCGGTGGAGATATCCAGCGCGTAGCGGGAGATGTTCTTGAACGAGGCGGTAACATGGCCGTCGTGCAGCTCAGTGGAGAGATAGACCCGGGTGCCGGGGAGGGAGTATTTGCAGATGTTGCTCATGAGGTTGTCGAACACCCGCCAGAGCAGCTTGCCGTCCGCGAGGATCGGGGCCTCGCCCTCGGCGAGACGGAGGACGGGTTCCAATTGCAGCTCCCGCAGCCGATCCTCGTATTCGCCCGCCGCCTGCTGCAACAGCAGGTGGAGGTCAGTACGCTCCAGCGTGGTGGTGAGATTGCCGGTGCTGGCCTTGGATGCCTCCACCAGATCCTCCGTCAGCTTGCGGAGACGATTGGACTGCCGATCCAGTACCTCCAGATACTCCTGCGCCGTTTCGTCCTTCAGATCCAGGGTCTTCATCAGACCCACATAGTTCACGATGGAGGTCAGGGGGGTTTTGATGTCGTGGGAGACATTGGTGATGAGCTCGGTCTTCATGCGCTCGCTCTTCATCTGCTGGGCCACCGCCTTCTGCATCCCCTCGCCGATCTCATTGAGATGCGCGGCATGCTGACGGAAGGGAGGGAGCATCCGCCCCGTCTCGATCTGATAGCTCAGGTCGCCGCCGGCGAGAGCTTTGCCGCCGCTCTCGATCCGGCGGAAGGAGAGCGCCAGAGCCGCTGCGAGGAGCAGCAGCACCGGTCGCTCC
>CAYPWQ010000127.1:0-1727 GCA_964414495.1 uncultured Oscillospiraceae bacterium | reverse complement strand
TCTCGATCTGATAGCTCAGGTCGCCGCCGGCGAGAGCTTTGCCGCCGCTCTCCTTCCGCCGGATCGAGAGCGGCGGAAGGAGAGCGCCAGAGCCGCTGCGAGGAGCAGCAGCACCGGTCGCTCCAGGAACCAGAAGATCGTCAGTACATCCATGCTGTCCATGAACATGGTGAGGAAAAGCTCCGCCAGCGTCGCCCCCGCCACGACCGCTATGGGCTTCCAGCAGTCGGGGAGGTGGCGCAGGGGATAGATCACGGTCTGCCAGCACCAGCGGCAGATGTGGAAGAGGAAGCGCCAGAGCCGCCAGCAGATGGTGTTGTGCCACCATTTGCCCGCCTTCGCCTGGGCGGCAAAGCTCATGAGCAGCGTCATCAGCAGAAGCAGACAGACAAGACAGCCGCAGGGGAGGGCGACCAGGGCGATCCAGCCTCGATAACAGAGCTCCAGCATCATTGCGGCGGCAAACACGCCAAGAGCGATCAGCACAGTGGCAGTGAGATCAAAGGGCACGCGGTTCAGCCAGCAGAGGTAGATGCCCTCCACGCCCTCCTTGTGACCGGCGGCGCAGAGCAGGAACACGAACAGCGCGATGCAGAGCAGGACGGAGAGGATGGCACTGAACAGCATCAGATCCTTCGTAGACAGCAGCAGCTCCAGCCAGTAGCTCGACCGGCGGAACTCGTCCATGGCGGAGAGCTCCCGCGCCATGGCGCCCTTCGCCGTGATGGTGCGCTCGGTGGAGGCTCTCGTCACCACGTCCAGCATATAGCATTCCTGCTTCGTGTCGGGGTCTACGCCGTCATAGCAGCTGTAATCCACCAGCTCCCGCCCGTTGTCGTTTCCGTACTCGTCGTTTTCGTACTCGAAGAGGAATTCCTGCCGCGTGTCGTAGTAGGCGAAGGAATAGGTCTCCGTGACCGGTTCGCCGCTGTAGGTGCGGATGGTATAGGTGTCGGTATAGGGATAGTCGGAGGCCTCGCCCGTGTCGTTGGTGGCGAGCACTTCGCCGTTTTCATCCAGCAGGGTGAAGATCAGGTTGGTGTTTTCCCGGCCGTAATGGGTCAGGAAGGCCTGCAAAAAGCCGTCCTCCTCGCCGTTCTGCGCGCCGGTGCGCTGATAATCCTCGTAAGTATTCACTGCCTCGTTCAGCTGCTGGCACACGAGACTGCCGTAGGCGCTCTCACGCAGGGATTCGCCGCCGTCGATGTAGACGTCGCCCATGGCGAGCACGCCGAGACCGACGCAGCTGAGCACCGCCGTGGCGGCAAACACCATCAGCAGCAGGATCGCCGTGATCTTGGCCCAGAGCTTGCCCTGTAACTGTTTCATCGCTGGTCCACCTCCATTTTATAGCCCTTGCCCCAGACCACCTTCAGATAGCGGGGTTCGGCGGGATTGATCTCGATCTTTTCGCGGATGTGCCGGATGTGGACGGCAATGGCCCCGGCGGAGTTCAGCGGCACATCATCCCAGACCCGGCGGTAGATCTCGTCGGGGGAGAAGACCGTCCCCGCGTTCTGCATGAGAAAGCGGAGAATGTCGTATTCCTTCGGCGTGAGGGCGGCACGATTGCCGTCCACCGTCACGGTCTTGGCTCTGTCGTCCAGCTCGATGCCGCCGATGGTGAGGACGGAGGGCTGTACCGCGCCGCCGCCCAGCTGAAGGTATCGCCGCAGCTGCGAGCGCACGCGGGCCAGGATCTCCACGGGGTTGAAGGGCTTGGTCAC
>CAYPWQ010000126.1:0-3726 GCA_964414495.1 uncultured Oscillospiraceae bacterium | reverse complement strand
CCCTGAGCAAGATGACCGACTGGGTCAACACCACCTGCCCCTGCTGCGGCGGCCCCGCCAAGCGCGAGACCGACACCATGCCCCAGTGGGCCGGCTCCAGCTGGTACTTCCTGCGCTATATGGACGCCCACAACGACGATGCGCTGGCCTCGAAGGAGGCGCTGGAATACTGGAGCCCCGTGGACTGGTACAACGGCGGCATGGAGCACACCACGCTCCACCTGCTGTACTCCCGTTTCTGGCACAAGTTCCTCTATGACATCGGCGTGGTGCCCACGGCCGAGCCCTACAAGAAGCGCACCAGCCACGGCATGATCCTGGGCGAGGGCGGCGAGAAGATGTCGAAGTCCCGCGGCAACGTCATCAACCCCAACGACATCGTGGAGCAGTTCGGCGCAGACACCATGCGCACCTATATCATGTTCATCGGCGACTTCGAGAAGGCTGCCGCCTGGTCTCCCAACGCGGTGAAGGGCTGCAAGCGCTTCCTGGATCGCGTGTGGAACCTCTGCGAGAAGGCGGAGGGCGGCGACGAATATTCCGCTGCCAACGAGTCCGCCATCCACAAGACCATCAAGAAGGTCAGCGAGGATATCGAGGCCATGAAGTTCAACACCGCCATCGCCGCGCTGATGGCTCTTGTGAACGACTTCAGCGCCAACGGCTGCTCCCGCGGCGATGTCCGCGCCCTGCTGCTGATGCTGTCTCCCTTCGCGCCCCACATGGTGGAGGAGCTCTGGGAGATGAACGGCTTTGCCGCCGAGACCGGCGCCATGGCCTGCCAGCAGTCCTGGCCCACCTATGATGAGAGCAAGACCCAGGATGCCATGGTGGAGATGGCCGTGCAGGTGCTGGGCAAGCTCCGCGGCACCGTCACCGTCCCCGCCGACAGCGACGAGGCCACCGTGGTCGCTGCCGCGCTGGCCGCCGAAAAGGTGGCCAAGGCCGTGGAGGGCAAGCAGATCGTGAAGACCATCCTTGTGAAGAACAAGCTGGTGAACCTGATCGTGAAGTAAGTCTCAGGCGGCGGGAGCGGCAGCTCCCGCCGCTTTGTCCCTTTTTTCGCCTGCTCAGCCCCATTTCTTCTTCCAAAAAACACAAATTTTTTCAAAGAATATAAAAAAAGAATTGACACAAGATCACTCATAGCGTATAATGTCCTCTGTTAAGTCATGTTTAATGACTCTTAAAGAGCATCCAGGATCGAGCCGGATGCATCGGAGGGAGGGAAAAATAGATGTCCGAAGTGCACGTCAAGGAAAATGAATCTCTGGATAGCGCGCTGAGAAGATTCAAGCGCAGCTGTGCCAAGGCCGGTATCGTGGCCGAGGTGCGTAAGAGAGAGCATTACGAGAGCCCCAGCGTCAAGCGCCGCAAGAAGAGCGAGGCTGCCCGCAAGAATCGCAACAAGAGATTCTATTAATCGCAGAAAAAGCTCCTGTGACCCCGGTCACAGGAGCTTTTTATTTTATCAGAAAGGCCCGAAGAGTAAAGGATCGCGGCTCTGCGGTGCTGACCGCGTATCCCGCCTCACAGGAGCTTTTCCTTCCGGATGCGCTGCAAAAAGGCTGGCAGCGCCTCCGCCTCGGAATAGAGCAGGAACGCCGCGGCGCAGCCGAGAGAGGAGGCGAGACGCAGCTTCTTCAGCAGTGTCTCCTCCGTGTCGTACAGGACGAAGCGGTGCTCCGCCCCGGCACAGTAGGTGAAGTACCGGGCACAGAGCGCCTCGGAAAAAAGGGGGACGGGCGTCTCGCGGGCTATCAGCCCGTGCAGCTCCTCCGGCGGCAGCACCCGCCCCACACCGCTGCGGCAGGGCAGGGGGAACTCCATGCGCAGCCACTGCAGATCCAGCGCCAGCCGTCGCGCCCCCAGCTCCCGCGCCGTCTGCTGCAAACGCTGCGGAAAGCTGCCGCCGGAGAGGGCCGTGTCGAACAGCACGGACGCGCCGGGGAAGAGCCGTGCCCAGCGCAGCGGCACATAAAAGCGCTTGCCCATGCGGCGCAGCTGCTCGGCCAGCAGCGTAAGAAAGCGGCGGCAGTCGCCCTCCGGCGCGGCGGTGAAATCCGCGAGCACACCGGTATAGCGGCAGCGGCGGCACTCCTGCAAAATGTCCTCGGTGAGCTGCTGCGGCGCCTGAAAGGAGGGACTGCCCGCGTCGGTCAGGATCATGACGCCGCCCCTGGGCGTGGCGTTGCGCATGAGCCGCCCGGCGGGGCCGACGCGGTAGCAGAGATGGGCGAGAGGGCGGGCGAGCTGCGCGGCCTGTGCCTCGTGTGCGGCGGTGACGGTGAGATAGAGCTGCATAAGCCCCCCTTGTCTTGAACGAAAGATTCTGCTATACTGTGCTAAATCGGGTAAAATAGTTGTATGCAGAAAGGCGGTGGATTATGAGCGTTTCCCTGATCCCGGACGAGGTGCTGCGGGATTATCGCTGCGTCACGCCGGAGTTTCTGAAGGCGCGGGGCGTCTCTCTGCTGCTGACGGATCTGGACTATACCCTGGCCCCCAAGTCCCGGCGAAAGCCGGATCAGAACGTGCGGCAGTGGCTGGAGGCGCTGCGCGCTGCGGGCATTCAGGTGACGGTGATCTCCAACAACCGCTCCGGCACCCGGGCGGGGGAATTCTGCGAGCCGCTGGGCCTGCCCTATGTCCGCCATGCGGGCAAGCCCTCCACCCGCGGTCTGCGCGCCGCCATGGCGCAGTGCGGCAGGGAGCCGAAGGACTGCGCCTTTCTCGGCGATAAGCTGCTGACTGACGTGCTGGCGGCCAAGCGCATGGGCATCCCTGCGCTGATGGTGGAGCCGCTGGAGGGACCGGTGGGGGCCTGGAACCATGTGCTCCACGCCATGCAGGAGCCCTTCAAGCGGGCGGCGCGGCGGCGCAGCAGGGGGAAATGACCCCAAATCTGGCCCGCTTGGCGGGCGACAGACACAAAACGTGGGACTTTTTTCCGCTTTTCCTGAAAAAATGCGGACAAAGCTATTGCCAAGGCGCAAAAGATGCGATAAAATAAGAAAGGTTATAAGCCAGTATTATTTTAGAATCGGGAGGCGGCCCGTCCGTCCCCAGGAATAGGGAGGATAAACTTTATGGCAACCATTACTGCCGGCGATTTCCGTAACGGCAAGACCTTTGAGATGGACGGCAAGGTGATGCAGGTCGTCGAATTCCAGCACGTCAAGCCCGGCAAGGGCGCAGCCTTCGTGCGCACCAAGATGCGCAACGTGGTGACCGGTGCTGTGACCGAAACTTCCTTCAACCCCACCGCCAAGTTCGAGGAAGCCTTCATCGACCGCAAGGACATGGAGTACAGCTATGCCGACGGCGATCTGTACTACTTCATGGATCAGGAGACCTATGACATGGTCCCCCTGAACAAGGACGTTCTGGGCGATGGCTTCCGCTTTGTGAAGGAAAACACCGTCTGCAAGGTGCTGTCCTACAAGGGCAACGTCTTCGGCGTGGAAGTGCCCAACTTCATGGATCTGGTGGTCACCAAGTCTGACCCCGGCGTGAAGGGCGATACCGCCACCAACGTGACCAAGCCCGCCATCCTCGAGACCGGTGCCGAGGTCAAGGTGCCCCTGTTCATCAACGAGGGTGACAAGATCCAGATCGACACCCGCACCGGTGAGTATCTCGGCCGCAGCAAGGCTTGATCCGGGAGCTTGTTTTTGAAAGTATCCGCTGCGCTCTGATTTTCTGAAAGGAGAACAACATGGGTAT
>CAYPWQ010000125.1:0-3737 GCA_964414495.1 uncultured Oscillospiraceae bacterium | reverse complement strand
AACAGGTCACAATCCGCGCCCTCCGTGATCTGGGTCAGCAGCTTGCCGGAGGAATCGAAGTTGAAGGTGAGCGTGACCTCAGGTGCCACGGTCTTGTACAGCCCGGCGATCTCCGTCAGCGTCTCCGTCATGGAGGCGGCGGCGAAGACGATCAGCTCCACGGGCTCCGCGTCGGCGTCGCCCGCATCTTTCGGCTCCTCATTGGCGCCGCCGCAGGCGATCAGGGTCAGTGCCATACACATGGCAAGCAGCAGAGACAGGTACTTTTTCATGCTTTACTTCCTTTCCGCTCTTTTTTGATTTGAAGTGATGTATAACCGCTCTTTTGCAAGAGTTGTTACCGCTATGTTTTTAGGATGATAACGCAGGTCAAGGATCAGAGCGCACGAAGCGCTCTTTTGCCCCGGGGATCTTTTATTTTCCAAACGGACAGCTCGGCCAGCGGCAGGGCTCACAGCCCAGGCAAAGCCCGCCCTCGCCCATGGCGACGAAGTCCTCTTTCTTCAGCTCCACACCGGCGGCAATGCCGGGCAGCGCCAGGTCAAAGACGGTCGCGCCCGCATACATGACGCAGCCGGGGAGTCCGCATATGGCGGTGCCATCCTCAAAATAGCCCAGCAGGAACATGGCACCGGGAAGCACCGGCGCGCCATAGGTCACGATGCGGGCACCGCTTGCCCGGATCCCGCCGGGGGTGTTGTCGTCCGGATCCACGCTCATGCCGCCGGTGCAGAGGATCATATCCGTGCTCAGCCCGCGCGCCTCGGCGATGGCGCTTGCCACGTTGTCCACGCCGTCGCCGGAGTAAGCAACGGAGACCGTCTCGATCCCATAGGCTGCCAGCTTGTCCCGCACCACGGGCGTAAAGCTGTCCTGAATAAGCCCCTTCTTCACCTCACTGCCGGTGGCGATGATGGCGGCGGTCTTTTTCACATAGGGCAGCAGCTCCAGCAGCGGCGCTTCTCCTGCCGCCGCTGCGACGGCATCCAGCTTTTCCTCCTCGATGACGAGCGGGATCACCCGCATACCTGCCAGCTTGTCGCCCTTGCGGACAGCGGTATTTCCCTTCCGCGTGGCGATCATGATGTCGTCCAGACCATTGACTGCCATGAGCCGCCGGGAGTCCACGCGGAACAGTCCGTCGCAGGCGGCGCGCAGCTCGATCTTGCCCTCCCTGACCTCGCTGCGCTCCAGATGGTCGTTGGCGCACAGGGCATACAGCCGCTCCGCCGCATCATTTTCATGCAGCATATGGGGCGTCATCTCCCAGACATACAGGTGCTCCTTCCCCATAGAGAGCAGCACAGGGATATCCTCCTCCGTCACGACATGCCCCTTGCGGAAGCGGGCATCCTTATAGTGATCCCTGATGATCTGCGTCATGTCGTGACACAGCACCTGCCCCACGGCATCCACGGTTTTTACCAGTTTCATGCCAGCACCTCAATCTCGTCGCCGGCACGGACAGCGCCTTCCTTTACCACGACGGCGAAAATCCCCTCTGTGGGCATGACGCATTTGCCCACCGCCTTTTTGATGGCGCAGTCGCTGTGGCATTCCTTGCCGATCTGGGTCACTTCAACTTCGGTCCCGCCGATGCGGAGATGCGTCCCGATGGGCAGCGTTTTCAAGGTGATGCCCTCGGTGTTGATATTCTCCGCGAACACCCCCGCGTTCAGCGGGATGGGGCACACCGCCCGCATGGTGTCTACGCTCTCCTCTGCCAGGAGACTGATCTGGCGATGCCAGTCTCCGGCGTGGGCATCCCCCACGATACCGTGCCGCAGCTGCAGCCGGATCTCCGGGACGGGATGCTTCTGCTCCCCTTTTCGCTCGCTGATGTTCACTGATACGACCCTTGCCATAGTCATTTCTCCTCCCTTCGATAGATTCCGCTCTTGCCGCCGGATTTCTCCAGCAGGCGGATATTGGTGATCTCCATGTCCTTCTGCGCCGCCTTGCACATATCATAGATGGTCAGCGCCGCCGCAGAAACGGCGGTCAGCGCCTCCATCTCCACACCGGTGACGCCGGTACAGGCGACAACGGCGCGGATCTCCACCATGCAGGGCGCATCGGACAGCTGAAAGGTGAGGTCGATGCCCGTCAAAGGCAGCGGATGGCACATGGGGATCAGCTCCCAGCAGTGCTTTGCCGCCTGAATGCCAGCTACCTGCGCCACTGCCAGCACATCGCCCTTTTTCATGGTCCCGTTTCGGATGTGATCCATGGTCTCCGCAGAGACATGGATCTCGCCCGCCGCCGCCGCGCGGCGATGGGTCGCGTTCTTCTCCGTCACGTCCACCATCCGGGCCCGGCTCTGTTCGTTGAAATGGGTCAGCTCCGACATCTCTCATCCTCCGATCTGATTCATGCAGCGCGGCGTGTCGCTGGGCCGCTCCGTCAGGTGGTGCCGCGCCGGCTTCTGCAGGATGCCCTGCCGGATCGCCTCCGTCAGTGCCGCGCCGTGGAGCCCCTTGAGGGGGATCTCCTCCCTGCTGTGCAGACAGCCCTTCAGCTTGCCATCCGCCGTCACCCGAATGCGGCGGCACTCGCCGCAAAACTCGTGACTCAGGGGTGAGATGAGTCCCACTGTCCCCATGGCCCCCGGCAAGCGATAGCGCTGCGCTACACCGCTGGGTCCCAGTTCTTCCAGCTCCGGAAAACGCTTCAACATCTCTGTCCCCTGCAAAAAGCGCTCTCTTTGCCATTCCGCGCAGGGACCGATCGGCATCAGCTCGATGAAGCGCAGCTCCCAGGGATGCACCCGGGTCAGCTCCAAGAAATCTCCCAGCTCGTCGTCATTGAAGCCGCCGATGAGCACGCAGTTCAGCTTCAGATCCCGGAAGCCGGCATCCTCCGCCGCCCGGATCCCCGCCAAAGCATCGCTAAGCTGTCCCCGGCGGGTCATGGCGGCATAGCGCTGCGGCCGCAGCGTGTCGATGCTGATGTTCAGCCGATCCACGCCCGCCTCCCGCAGGGGACGCGCCAATTCGCCAAGCAGCGTGCCGTTGGTCGTCAGACACAGCTCCTGAATTTCCGGGATCGCCCGCAGCTGGCGGCAAAGCTCTGTCACGCCCTTCCGCACCAGCGGCTCTCCGCCGGTGATGCGCACCTTCTTCACGCCCAACGCCGCCGCCGCGCGAACGATCTCCGTATATTCCTCCAGATCCAGTATGGCTGCGTGAGGCTGTCTGCACACGCCCTCCTCCGGCATACAGTAGCGACAGCGGAGGTTGCAGAGATCCGTTATGGAGAGCCGCAGATAATCGATGCTCCGCCCCTGTGTATCTTTCATGGTATTCTTCCTCGTTCGTTTTGCTTTTCTCAGTCCCAGCCCGCGTCCTTCATCCTGACCGACTTAGTATCCGCGAACCAGAAGTTGTACGCCTGCTTGTAGACCGTGACCTCCCGCTCCGTTCCGCAGAGGATGCGGATCTGTCCGGGCATTTCGTAGGTCAGAAGGCAGCTGCGCACCGCCCGCAGAATCGCCGTGGCGGTCTGGAACAGGCGGGAATCATAGACGCCCGTCGGGATCGTCAGGATATCCACCGTCTCTATCCCCGCCTCCGCCGCAGCGGACAGGCAGGCGCCATATCGCTCCATCAGCTTCTCCGGCGCAGGTGTGCCGTCCTCCGGGCACAGCGGTCCCGCCGTCCAGATCAGGAGCTGCTCACCGCTCCGCTGCACCTGTATGCCATTTCCCGCCGCTCCGCCTTCTGCGCCAGGCGACTCCA
>CAYPWQ010000124.1:0-3742 GCA_964414495.1 uncultured Oscillospiraceae bacterium | reverse complement strand
AGGGGCTTTACGACCGCTATCAGCTCAAGCGGGTGTTCTTCTCCGCCTATGTGCCGGTGGTGGAGCACGCGCTGCTCCCCTCGCGGGACACCAAGCCGCCCCTGCTGCGGGAGCACCGCCTGTATCAGGCGGACTGGCTGCTGCGGTTTTACGGCTTCCGGGCAGAGGAGCTCCTCAGCGACGACGAGCCCAACTTCAATCCCCTCCTTGATCCCAAGTGCTGCTGGGCACTGAACCATCTGGAGCAGTTCCCGGTGGAGGTGAACCGGGCGGATTATGAAACGCTGCTGCGGGTTCCGGGGATCGGCGTGGTCAGCGCCAAACGCATCCTCGTGAACCGGCGGGTGGCCTCTCTCGGCTTTGAGGAGCTGCGGAAGCTGGGCGTGGTGCTGAAGCGCGCCCGGTATTTCATCACCTGCCGCGGCCGGCGGGACACCCGCCTGCCCCTCACGCCGGATCAGCTGCTCCCCTCCCTCGCTGCCGCCGAGCGCGGTACGCTGAGCGCAGAGGGCTATGAGCAGACCTCCCTCTTCGCCGTATGAGCCGCGCTGCGGCTTCCTTTTTGCCATGAAAGACGTGATCTATGAATATGACGGGAGCTTTGACGGCTTCCTCTGCTGCGTGTTCGAAAGCTATACCAAAAAGGAAGACCCCGCCGGCTTTCTCGCCGGCGAGGATTCCTGTACGCTGTTCGACACCCGCTATGTGCCCACGGTAAAGGCCCACGCCCAGCGGGTCTACCGCAGCTTTTTCAGACAGTCGCAGCTCTTCGGGCCGCTGCTGCAGAAGGCGTGGCTCACGAACCTGCCGGATAAGGAGCTGCGGCTGTTCGCCCTGATCCGGGGCTTTTACCGGGCGGGGCCGTCCTATTTGCAGGATCTCTCGGACGAGACCGTGGCCGCCGTGCGGAAGGCCGTGCGCCAGCTTGAGGGCGAGGCTCACCAGCTGCGGGGCTTCGTGCGCTTTTCAGAGTTCGGCGGCGTGCTGGGTGCGGAGATCGAGCCGAAGAACCGCGTTCTCCCCCTGCTGCGCGGCCACTTCTGCGGCCGCTATCGGGAGGAGAGCTTTTTCATCTATGACCGCACCCACCGGGAGGCACTGCTGTACGCCTCCCGCCAGGCAAGCATCGTGCCTTTACAGCACTTCCAGATGGCGCAGCCGGATCGGACGGAGGCGGCGTACCGCCTCCTCTGGAAGCGGTTTTATGACACCATCTCCATCCGGGAGCGGGAGAATCCCCGCTGCCGCATGACGCAGATGCCCAAGCGCTACTGGGGCACCATGACGGAGTTTCAGGGCGAGGATTTTTTTCGTCCGGCGGAGGATGCCGCTATCGAAGGCGCTCCCTCAGCTGCTCCAGCGCCCGCCGCTCCAGGCGGGACACCTGCACCTGCGACACGCCCAGGATGCGGGCTGCCTGCTGCTGGGTCAGGCCCTTGTAAAACCGCAATAAAATGACCATTTTCTCACGCTCCGGCAAGCAGTCGATCTGCTGCCGGAGCGCGATCTTTTCCACCAGCGCCTCCTCCGGGGCCTCCGTTCCCAGCATCCCCTCCAGCGTCAGGCCCTCCTCCCGCTCCTCCTGCAGCGATTCCGGAGCCTCCGCTGCCAGTTCTGCCTCCGCGATGTCCTCCGGCGCAAGGCCGGTCTCCGCGGCCAGCTCGCTGAGTACCGGCTCCCGGCCCAGCGTCTGACACAGGCGCTGCCGCGCAGCGCGGATCTGCTGCGCCCGCTCCCGCAGGGTGCGGCTCACCTTCACCGCACCGTCGTCCCGGAGAAAGCGGCGGATCTCCCCCGCGATCTTCGGCACGGCATAGGTGGAGAAGCGGGTGCCGTATTCCTGGTCAAAGCCCTGTACCGCCTTGAGAAAGCCGAGGCAGCCCAGCTGATAGAGGTCATCCGTCTCCACGCCCCGGCCGCAGTAGCGGCGCACCACGCTCCAGATCAGTCCCGCGTGCTCCGCAAGTGCCTCTTCGCAGGCATCGGCGTCACCCCGGCCGGCCCGGACCAGCAGCGCAAAGCCCTCGTTCATTTCTTCCCTGCCCGGGGACGGATGCGGCGGCGCAGCGTCACCGTGGTGCCGTGACCGGGCCGGGAGCGCACACGCATGCTGTCCATGAAGCTCTCCATGATGGTAAAGCCCATGCCGCTGCGCTCCTCGCCGCCGGTGGTGAAAAGCGGCTCCTTCGCCTGCTCCACATCCGCGATGCCGCAGCCCCAGTCCTGGATGCGCAGCTCCAGCAGGCCGCCCTCCAAAATCCGTCCCCGCAGGACGATCTTTCCGATCTCACCGGGATACGCATGGACGATGGCGTTGGTCACGGCCTCACTCACGCAGGTCTTGATGTCCCCCAGCTCCTCCAGCGTGGGATCCAGCTGGGCGGCGAAGCCCGCCGCCGCCATGCGCGCAAAGCCCTCGTTCACGCTGCGGCTGGGGAATTGCAGCAGTATGTAATTATCGGCCTTCATTGTTCCTCCTCCTCTTCCAGCCGGATCCACCGGCCCATATTCGCCGTTTCCAGCACCCGCCGCGCCTGGGCGGGTACATGGCGCACCACCGCGCCCCCTCCGAGACCCTGCATCCGCCGGTGGGCCCGCAGCACCACCGCAAGGCCGGAGGAATCCATGAACTGCACGCCGGAAAAGTCCAGCACCAGCTGCCGCGGCGCGTATCGCTCCACCGCCAGCTCCATGCGCTGCATCACCTCCTTCGCCGCGTGATGATCCAGCTCGCCCGCGAGCCGCAGCGTCAGCACACGATCCTGCACTGTGCTCTTCAGTTCCATAGTCTGCTCCTTTCGTCTGACTTTTCTCGATTATAAGCGCGCGGCGGCGCGGTTTTTGCCGCATTCCGCCGCAGGGTCGGTTTTTGATCTTTCCCTTGCGCGGCGGGGCCAAGTGTGGTATGATAATGTAATAGCGGATATGAACATTTTTCACAGCAGTCTGTTTTGCTTCGCACAAGCAGCTGCTGGGAAAGGATATTTTTCAGGAGGATCATATGGATTCCATTTATGTTTTCGGCCACCGGAACCCCGACACGGATTCCATCGTCTCCGCCATGGCCTACGCCGCGCTGCAGAATGCTCTGGGCAACCGGGAATATGTGGCGGCGCGCCTTGGTCATCTCAGCGACGAGACGCAGCTGGTGCTGGATCACTTTGGCTTCGAGCCGCCCATGCTGCTGCGGGACGTGCGCACGCAGGTCTGCGATCTGGATTACGACACGCCCCCGGTGCTGAACGAGGCGGTGACCATCTCCCGCGCGTGGGAGGCCATGCACGCGCACCACATCTCCACCCTTGCCATGACGGACGAGAGCGGCGTGTTCTCCGGCCTGCTCAGCAGCGGCGACATCACCCGCTACGACATGGGCGCGGGGCTGCAGTCCATGGTGCTGGAGATCCCGGTGTTCAACCTGCTGAGCGTGCTGGAGGGCCGCATCCTGAACGACAGCGCCGACACGCCCTACAGCATTTCCGGCGACATCGCCGTGGCGCTGCCTCAGGGACAGGAGAATCTGCTGTTCCACAAGCCCGAGACCATCGTCATCTGCGGCGACCAGCCGGAGATGGTGCGCCGCGCGCTGGAGATGAACGTCTCCTGCGTCATCATCTGTCAGGCCGAGCTCAGTCAGGAGCTGCGGGAGATGAAGACCCGCACCTGCATCATTTCCACGCCCTACGATGCCTACCGTGCGCTGAAGGCCGTGACCCTCGCCATCCCCATCGACCGCATCGGC
>CAYPWQ010000123.1:0-3850 GCA_964414495.1 uncultured Oscillospiraceae bacterium | reverse complement strand
TGATGCCGCCGCCGTGCTGCGGGGCCTGCGCACCCTGCTGGCCCCTGCGCTTTCCGGTGAGGAGCTGGAGCGCATGGGTGCGCTTATCGGCAGCGATGTACCCTACTGTGTGCGGGGCACCACCGCCCTTGCCGAGGGCCGCGGTGAGCGGCTGACCGATCTGACCGCCATGCCGGAGGGCTGGTTCGTCATCTGCAAGCCCGATTTTCCCATCTCCACGCCGGAGCTTTTCGGCCTTGTCCGCGCCGATGCCATCGAGCGGCGCCCGGACACAGCGGGCATGATCGCCGCGTTGGCGGCGGGGGATCTCAAGGCCGTGGCCGCGCGGATGAGCAACGTCTTTGAGGACGTACTGCCGGAGAAATACGGCGAGGTGTTCGCCATCAAGCACCGGCTGCTGGCGCTGGGCGCACTGAACGCCGCCATGAGCGGCTCGGGCCCCACGGTGTATGGCCTTTTCAACAGCCGCCCTGCGGCGGAGGCGGCTCACGCGGCGCTGTCGGTGGATTACGCCCAGTGCTATCTGGCCCGGCCCGTGCAGCCGGAAAAAGAGCCGGTTTAAAAAACGAAAATACCGTCCAGACTGTTGCTATGACAGAAAGGACGGTATTTTTATGTTTCGACTCAGAAGGATCGAGCTGGCCGCGATACTGGCGCTGCTGCTGACGGTGACGGTGTCGGCGGTCTATCTCCATTGCGCAGAACAGGAGCAGACGGCGCTGGCCGGGAAAATGGTGCGGCTCCATATCCTGGCCAATTCCGACAGTCAGCGGGATCAGGAGCGGAAGCTGCGGGTCAAAGACGCGGTCTTTGCCCGGACAGAGGAGCTGCTGGCGCAGGCGGAGGATCAGCAGGCGGCAGAGCGGCTCCTTGCCGACGCGCTGCCGGAGCTGGAGGCGCTGGCCGCCGCGACGCTCCGGGAAAACGGCGGGGAAGAGACGGTGCGGGCCGAGCTGACCGACGCGGACTTTTCTACCCGGTATTACGACAGCTTCACCCTGCCCGCCGGGGAGTACCGCGCCCTGCGCATCGTTATCGGCGAGGGAAAGGGGCAGAACTGGTGGTGCGTGGTCTTTCCGCCTCTTTGCAGCGCGGGAGAGGAGAGTCTGGCGGATGCCGCGCAGCGCGCCGGACTCAGCGCGGCGGAGCTGCGTCTGATCGAGAGCGGCGAAGGGCGCTATCTGCTGCGATTCCGGAGTCTGGAGCTGCTGCAGCGGCTGCGGGCGCTGCTGCATTGAAATGTGGGCGGCACGGTGATTCACACCGCGCCGCCCATCCGTATATACTGAAGCAGAAACCAAAAAGGAGGGTCGCCCATGAGACCATGCCGCTGCCGCTGGCTCGGCGTTGCAGCCATTGCCCTGGGTACCGGGATCATGATCACTGTCATCTTTCCGGAAGGTGCGCTGCTGTTCATGATCGCAGTCCTGCTGGTCATCTGCGGCTGTCTGAGTCTGAAGCGTTAGGGAAGGAGGGAAGCGCATGAAGGTCGTGATCTGGAGATCACCCAGAGCCTTTTCCTGGCTCCTGCGGCGCGTGTTCGGCATCAGCCGGTAAAACCGCGCCTGCCCCGGCATATGGCACCCGTTCCCCTCATATGCTGGGACAGCCATGAAAATCAACAGGAGGGGAACACCATGGATGTACATTGCAATCAGGCGGCTCTGGACTTTTGGGAGCCTGCGGTGGACTTCACCGCCTATCCGGAGGAGAGCGCCGAGTTCATCGTGCCGGACAGCTGCCCGGATATGGCGCGGATCCTGTCTGCGGACGGGACGGTCTGTCTGCACCAGTGCGAGGCGCGGGAGGGGAAGGTCCACCTGTCCGGGACGGTGCAGACGACAGTGCTCTACATACCCGAAAAAACGCAGACGATCCAGTCTGTGCGCTTCAACGTGCCCATTCAGTTCAGCGAGAGCTGCCCCGCGGAGTGTACGGCGGCCCGCACTCTCATCTCGGCGGAGGAGGTGACGGCGCGGGCGCTGAACCCCCGCAAGCTGCGCATCCAGTGCCGCCTCGTCGCTGAGATCAGCGCATACCGCGCCGTCTCCCTGACCTACACCACCGATATCGACGCGGAACCGGGCCTTGCGCTGGAGCTCCTGCCGCGGCAGGAGAGCGTGGAGCTGATCACTTCGCTGACGGAGCAGAGCCTCACCTGCGAGGAGACGTTTCCCCTGCCGCAGAACCGCGGCGCGGTGGCAGCTGTGCTCTGCACGCGGCCAAGACTCACGGTGGATGAGGCAAAGATCATTGGGACAAAAGCAGTCGTAAAGGGAAAATGCCTGACGGATGTTCTGGTAAAATACGACAGCGGCATCTGCGAAAACAGTGCGCTGGAGCTGCCCTTTTCCCACATCAGCGACACATCCGCGCCTCAGACCGCCCGCCTGACCGCTGCCGGGGTGCTGACGGCCTTCACCGTGGAGAGCGGATCGAACGAGGACGGCGGTGGGGAACTGCGCCTCTCCTTCACGGCGCAATTGCAGCTCACAGCCTGGGAGAGCCGGGAGCTGCGCTTCGTGGCCGATCTGTACAGCACAGCCTACGACCTGAGCTGCGAAACGCAGGAGCTGCATTTGCCGGACGCAGCAGAGCCCCAGCAGCGGCGGCAGGTCGCACAGGAGGCGCTGGACATCGGCTTTCCGGCGGAGCAGGTACTGCTGCTCACGGCGGGCTGCGGCGCTGTCAGCGCCGGACAGGATGCCTCCGGCGCGCCGGAGCTTCGCACCACGCTGCGCATCCGGGCCCTTTGCCAGACCGAGGACGGCCGCGTCCTCACGGCGCAGCGCAGCGCGGAGATCGTGCTGCCCTGTCCGGAGCTGGAGGGCGAGGGCCTGCGCTGCCGCGCCTGCTGCGCGGAAGCGCCCACCGCCGTGGCAACAGCCGACGGTCTGCTGGCCCGTATGCCGGTGGATTTCTTCCTGAAGCCCCGGGGCGGGCATACAATCCGGTGTATAGCCAGCGCGCGCTGCGATGAAAACGCCCCGAAGGATCCCACGGCGCTGCCCTCTCTCGTCCTGCGGCGGAGGCGGGCGGGGGAGAGCCTCTGGGCCCTTGCCAAGGCTCACGACTCCACCACGCGGGATATTCTTGCCGCCAACGGCTGCGGCGCGGAGTCAGAGCTACCAGAGGGGCTGCTGCTGATCCCGCGGCGGCGGTCGTGAAACAGGAAAGCAGCCCGGACAGTTGTCCGGGCTGCTTTCCTGTTTGGGGGATGCGGTGAGCCGATGCTGCGGCGTAGCGCTGGATACTCATATTTTTCCGCGGCGGTTCATACCCTGTACCAAACGAAACGCGTGGGAGGAAACAGCGCATGACAACGAGCAGCATCTATCAGGACATTGCGGCAAGGACGGCGGGCGACATCTATATCGGGGTGGTGGGGCCGGTGCGCACGGGAAAATCCACCTTCATCAAGCGCTTTATGGAGAGCCAGATCATCCCGAACATCGACAACATCTATCAGCGGGAACGGGCCAAGGATGAGTTGCCCCAGAGCGGCAGCGGCCGCACCATCATGACGGCAGAGCCGAAGTTCGTCCCGGAGGACGCGGTGGAGATCCGTCTGGGCGAGACGGGGAGCTGCCGCGTGCGCATGGTGGACTGTGTGGGCTATCTGGTGAACGGCGCGCTGGGTCATCTGGAGAATGAGCAGCCCCGCATGGTGACGACGCCCTGGTTCGATCACGAGATCCCCATGACGGAAGCGGCAGAGATCGGCACAAGAAAGGTGATCCGGGAGCACGCCACCATCGGCGTGGTCATCACCACGGATGGCAGCGTGACCGAGCTGCGGCGGGAGGATTACGTCCCGGCGGAGGAGCGGGTGATCCGGGAGCTGAAGGAG
>CAYPWQ010000122.1:0-3853 GCA_964414495.1 uncultured Oscillospiraceae bacterium | reverse complement strand
CCTGAACGTGTTCCCCGTGCCGGACGGCGACACGGGCACCAACATGAGCATGACCATTCAGACCGCCGCGGCGGAATTCGGCCGCCGCAGCGCCGCCACCGTGGGCGAGGCCGCGTCCATCGCCGCCTCCGCGCTGCTGCGAGGCGCACGGGGCAACTCCGGCGTGATTCTGTCGCTGCTGTTCCGCGGCATGTCCAAGAGCCTGAAGGGTAAGGGCGAGGCCGGCCCCGCCGACTTTGCCGCCGCATTGCAGGACGGCGTCACCGCCGCCTACAGTGCCGTGATGAAGCCCGCCGAGGGTACCATCCTCACCGTGTCCCGTCTGGCCGCCGCCCGCGCGGTGGAGGCCGCCGGCGAGGGCGCGGATCTGGAGGGCGTGTTCACCGCCGCCATTGAGCAGGGCGAGATCACCCTGGCCGAGACCACCGACATGAACCCCGTGCTGAAGAAGGCGGGCGTGGTGGATGCCGGCGGCATGGGCTTCCTGGTGATCCTGAAGGGGATGCTGGCCGCTCTCCGGGGCGAGGCGCTGCCCGAAAGCGGCGCGGACACCGGCGCCGAGGAAGAGAGCAATGCCTTCAGCTGCTTCCACGAGGAGGACATTACCTTTACCTATGACACGGTGTTCATCGTGCGCAAGACCGTGGAGACCTCTCTGGAGCCCCTGCGGGAATACCTCAGCAGCATCGGCGACAGTCTTGTCATCGGCGAGGATGACGAGTCCTTCAAGGTGCATGTCCATACTGACACCCCCGGTGACGCCCTGAACGAGTCCCAGAAATACGGCACGCTGGAGCTGGCCAAGATCGAGAACATGCGCACCCAGCACGAGGCGGTCGCCGCCGGTCAGAAGGCCCAGAGCGCGGACGATCTGGAGCATGAGGACGAGCCTCAGGCGGAAGCGCCCGCCATCGCCCCGGCGGAGAAGCCCTTCGGCTATCTCGCCGTCTGCGCGGGCGACGGGCTGGCCGCCCTCTTCCGCGATCTCGGCGTTGACGCCGTGGTCAGCGGGGGCCAGACCATGAACCCCTCCACCGAGAGCATCCTGAACGCCGTGAACAGCGTGCCCGCCGAAACGGTGTTCGTGCTGCCCAACAACAAGAACATCATCATGGCCGCCGAGCAGTGCGCGGCGCTGACGGAAAAGCAGGTCATCGTGATCCCCACCGCCACCGTGCCCCAGGGCATCACCGCCATGATGAACGTGAACTTCGACTCCGAGAGCGCCGAGGAGATCCGCGAGACCATGCTGGCCGCACGGGAGACCGTGTCCACTGCCCAGATCACCTATGCCGCCCGCAACAGCGATTTCGACGGCTTCACCATCAACGAGGGCGACTATCTGGCTCTGATGGAGGGCAAGCTCTTCGGCACCGACCGGGAGATCGGCGTGCTGCTGGAAAAGCTGGCCGAGGCCGCCGGGGAAAAGGAAGCGGAGTTCATCTCCCTCTACTATGGCGAGGATGTGACGGAGGACGCGGCCAACGCTGCCGCCGCGCTCTTCCAGGCGGCCTGCCCCGGCGCGGAGGTCTCCGTGTTCGCAGGTGGTCAGCCCGTTTACTATTACATCGTCTCCATCGAATGAGCAAACGCCCCTGACGCGCAAAGCATCCTTTCCGCCTGCCCCGCAGGGACGGAAAAACGGCGTATTCCAACTTCATTTCGCATAACAAAAGACCGCTCCGGCGCTGCCGGGGCGGTCTTTTCACTGCGCGGGGGACTTTTTCGCCGCTCAGCGCCGCTTTGTGAGGGAAAGCAGGTTCAATATCCGGTCGCTGCGGGCATACTTCTCACGGGAAAAGCCCTCCAGCAGACGGCGCAGGCACGGATCCACGGTCTCCTCCCCCGCCCGGGCATAGTTCAGCGCGGCGCAGACCTCCAGATGATAGGCCATGCGCAGTCCCTCCATCCAGCAGATGCCGCCGGTGGGGGCCTCCCGGCTCTCCCGTTCCGGCCAGCGCCCCTCGATGAGATAACAGACGGCGGCGAGGCGGCGGGCCAAGGTCTGCGAGCCGCAGAGCAGCTCCTCCATCGCGGCGCGGCCCGTGCGGTCCGGGGCGCAGTGCAGCAGCACATGCAGCAGGCGCTGCAGCTGCCGCTCCTCCCGCCGGAAACCCTCCAGCACCGGCAGGGACTCCTGCGCGGCGCTGCCGAGGCAGCAGGGATCCGCCTCCGCCCCCGGCAGAGACAGCGCGGCCTGTTGCGTCTGCGTCAGTTCCTCCCCGCCCCCGCGCAGGGCAGGAAAGGGCGTGAGCTCCGGCGAGACCCGCTCCCAGATGCGATCATGCCGCCGAAAATCATAGTCCTGTCCCCCGTCCATCCGTCGATCCATAGCAGCGCTCCTCCTTCTGAGCCGGTCATTTGCTTCCATCCTATGCCGGAAAAAGAAAAATGAGCCTGTTTCCTTGCTTTTTTCCCCCCGGCCTGTTAGAATATTTGGTTAGTGACGGCTTTCGTCACATTTCTTTCTGTCATGTTGCAAAAGCTACTGTTTTCAGAGAGGGATTTCCCCTATACTGAAGGCAGAAACCATACTGCAAAGGAGGGCTTCTTCCATGCTGGAACTGAAGAACATCTGTTATGAAGTCAACACCGGAGAAGGCCGTCAGGAGATCCTGAAAAACATCTCTCTGACCATTCCCGATCATCAGCTGGTGGTCTTTACCGGCCCCAACGGCGGCGGCAAGACCACGCTGGCCAAGATCATCATGGGTCTTGTGCAGCCCACCGGCGGCACGATCCTCTATAACGGGCAGGACATCACCGCCCTCAGCATCACTGAGCGCGCCCGCCTCGGCATCAGCTACGGGTTCCAGCAGCCCCCCCGCTTCAAGGGGCTGCGGGTGTACGATCTGCTCTCCATCGCCGCGGGCAATCCCCATCTGTCCAAGGAGGTCTGCTGCCAGTATCTCACGAAGGTGGGTCTCTGCGCCAACGACTATCTGGAGCGTGAGGTGGACGTGAGCCTCTCCGGAGGCGAGGTCAAGCGCATCGAGATCGCGACGCTGCTCGCGCGAAACAGCTCGCTCATGATCTTTGACGAGCCTGAGGCCGGCATCGACCTCTGGAGCTTTGCCCGCCTGACGGAGACCTTCTCCCAGATCCATCAGCAGCACAGCGCCACCATGATCATCATCAGCCATCAGGAGCGCATCATCCAGCTGGCGGACGAGATCGTGGTCATTGCGGACGGCCGCATCCGTGACCGTGGCGACGCGGGGAAGATCTTCCCTCTGATCCTGTCCGATACCCGCGGCAGCTGCCCCGTCATCACCGGAGGTGCCAAATGAGCTACGAAAGCAACATCAATCAGGTCGATGCCGCCCTGCTGGAAAAGATCGCTGATCTCACCGGCAAGCCCGTGGGCGCGTTCAACATCCGCAAGGACAGCGGCTGCGCCGACCGGCAGAGCAGCGAGAACATCGACATCACCCCCAAGACCGACAAGGCGGGCATCGACATCCGCATCCGTCCCGGCACGAAGGAGACCTGCTACATCCCCGTCATCATCACCAAGAGCGGCCTGAACGAAATGGTCTACAACGACTTTTTCGTGGGCGAGGGCGCGGAGGTGGAGATCGTGGCGGGCTGCGGCATCCACAACTGCGGCTGCGACGAGTCCCGGCACGACGGCGTCCACACCTTCCATGTGGGCAAAAACGCCCATGTGAAATACAGTGAAAAGCACTATGGCGACGGCGACGGCACCGGCGGCCGCGTCATGAACCCCTCCACCATCGTCTATCTGGAGGAGGGCGCCTCCATCCAGATGGACACTGTGCAGATCGCGGGCATCGACTCCACCCGCCGCGGCACCCGCGTTGAGGCGGGCGCCGGCGCGGGGGGCGCGGCG
>CAYPWQ010000121.1:0-3884 GCA_964414495.1 uncultured Oscillospiraceae bacterium | reverse complement strand
CCATGGCCGCCGTAGTGAAGCCCAGACGCCGCAGCGCGGCCAGCCCCTCTCCGGGCCAGTCGCTGCCGAGGAAGGTCCAGGGCACCTGAAACACCGTGCCCATGCTCACGCGGATGGCGCGGCGATAGAGCGGGTCGCTGCCCGCCGCCGTCAGCAGCACCGCGTCCATGCCGAGGGCGGCGGCGCTGCGGAAGATGGCCCCGATGTTGGTGGGATTCATCACGTTTTCCAGCACGGCCACCCGCCGTCTGCCCCGCAGCAGCTCCTCTGCCGCCGGCAGGGGCCTGCGCCGCATGGCGCAGAGCAGTCCCCGCGTCAGGGGAAAGCCCGTGAGCTGCGACAGCGTCTCGAAGGGGGCGGCATACACCGGGATGTCGCCCACCCGGGCCAGAATGTCCCTCGCCTCGCCCGCGATGTGCTTTTCCTCCAGCAGGATGGACACCGGCTCGTAGCCCGCGTCCAGCGCCCGCTCCACCACCTTGGGGCTCTCGGCGATGAAAAGACCCTTCTCCGGCTGATCCCGGTTCAGCAGCTGCCGCTCGGTCAGGCGGGCATAGATATCCAGTTCCGGTGCGGACAGATTGTGGATGGGGATGATGGGCATGGCGCGTCCCTCCTTGTTGGGATAGTGTGTCCCCCTCAGTTCCCCTGCTCGATCAGCCCCAGCCACTCCTGATAGAGCGGTGTGGGGTGCAGGGCGATGGCGCGGCGGATATAGTGCAGCGCCAGCTCCTGCGAGCCGGGAGGCGTCAGGGCGATGTAAAGATAATAGGCGGCGAGGAAGCTCAGCTGCGCCGCCAGCTGCGTATCGCCTGCGTCCTCGTAATGGTGCAGCGAGGTCAGCAGGACGAAAAAGAGATTGCTCTTGTCAAAGTCGGAGGCCGAGCCATAAAAGTCGTTCAGATCCGACATCTGCAGGGCCGATGCAGTCTCCGCCGGGAGCACCGGCGCGGAAAAGTCGATGTGCAGCTCCATGTCGGTTCAGCCCTCCAGCGGCAGGGGCACGAAGCGCTCACCATTGAAGCGCCAGATCTCCCGGAAGCCGCAGCGCCGCGCCAGCGCTGCCGCTTCCGCAAAGCGGAAGCCCAGCGTGTCCGCGCTGTGCGCGTCGGAGTTCAGCGTGATGCGCCCGCCCATGGCGCAGAGCATCCGCAGCAGCCCTTCCTCCGGATAGGGCGCGGTGCGATAGCCCCGGCTGATGGCCCCGGTGTTCAGCTCGAAAATTTTCCCTGCTGACACCAGCTGCGCCATGGCCCGCTCCGCCGCCGCGAGATAGGCGGGGGAGTCAGGGTCAAAGAGGGGATCCCGCTCATGGAATTTCAGCAGCAGGTCAAAGTGCCCCACGATATCCACCCGCGGGTCTGCCGCAAGGCGGGCGTACTGGGCAAAATACGCCGCCGCCGCCCGGTCTGCCGAGCCGAAGGCCGCAGCCATGGCGCGGCTCGTCTCCGCGCTCTCGTCCACGGCGAAGAGCTGCCCGCCGCAGCGGAGATGGTGCAGCGACCCGATCACATAGTCAAAGGGAGTCAGCTCCACCGTGGATTCGCCGTCCAGCTCGATGCCCGTGTAAATGGCGAGATGGCCGCGGTATTCCTCCCGCAGCTGCGCCGTCTCCCGCAGAAAGTCCGGCAGACGCTCCTCCGGACAGGCCCAGCCATTTGCAAAGGGCAGGGGACTGTGTACGGAAAAGCCCACCGCGCGCAGCCCTGCCCGCAGTGCGCCCTCCGCCATCTCCCGCAGGGAGCTTTTGCCGTCGTCGAAGGTGGAATGGGTGTGGAGATCCTGCCTCAGCATGGTGTCCTCACTTTCTCCTGCGCAGCAGACGGCGCAGGCGTTCGCGGTTCCGCTCCAGATCCCCCAGATAGTACGACAGGGCAAAGCCCAGCAGCATCACGGCGACGGCCAGCAGCGAGGTAAGGTCGCAGCGCAGCACGCAGCGCTCGGTGAGCATGTGGGGGATCATGGTGAGGAACACGCCGAAGATGACGGAAAAGGTCAGGGTATAGCAGCGGCGGAAGAGGGCGGTCATGCCACGGGAAATGACCACAGCGCCCAGCGCCAGCCCCGGCAGCATGGGCAGCAGTACGCTGAGATCCAGCTGCGCCAGCGCGTTCACATAGGCCTCGTACAGACCGAGGGTGGACAGCAGCACCGCCGGATCTACGCCGGGGACGATGGCTGTGGCAGCCACGGCCACGCCGAGAACAAAGGACTGCGCTGTGTTGGGATGCGCCACCGTGGGCAGACCGCCGTGCCGGAACCAGAACATCCACACGCCGAAGGCCGCGGCCAGGGCGATGACGGCATAGTATTTCCGGGGAAAGCCGTTTTTCCGTACCTCCTGCCAGAGCATGGGCAGCGTCCCCAGAATCAGCCCCAGAAAGGCGAAGCGGGTGGGCACCTCGTAATGGGCCAGCAGATGATCCAGCACCCGACTGAACAGCAGCACGCCTACGCCCATGCCGCAGAGCAGCGGCACAAGAAAGCGCAGCTGCCGCCGCAGATCGTCCAGAAGATGGCCGATGGCATAGAGCGTCTGCTGATAGAGATCGAAAATGATGAGCAGCACGCTGCCGCTCAGACCCGGGGCCACGCCGCCGATGCCCACGATGATGCCCTTGAAGAAATTTTTCATAGACCGTCCTTTACAAAGCGGAGAGGGTAAGATAGGGATAGTATAGCGTATCCGCCCGCGGAAATCCACCGGAACTTTTGAAGCCGGCGGCGCGGTGAAGCTTCATGTGTCGGGGCGCACCGCGAAATGCGGCAGCTGTACCGTGCGGGAAGCATTTGCGCATCATTTTCGCTTGCCCCGCAGGGACGGGAAAAGGGTGCGTTTCCTGTGCTTTTGCGCAGCAAAAAAGCCGTCCCCTCCGCAGTGTGCAGAGGGGACGGCCTGGAGATAAAAGGAACGGGACTCAGGCATCGCCCGCCGGGGCGCTGTCCCCGGCGGCACTCTCCTCCTCATCCGCCCCGCGGAAGAGGGAGATGGTGCCGGTGCGGTTCAGATGGCACAGCAGGGACAGCAGGATGGGCCCCGCAAACAGACCCACTGCGCCGAAGAGCTGCGCGCCCACAAACAGGCTCACCATGGTGGCCACGGGATGCAGTCCCAGCTGGCCGCTGACGATCTTGGGCTCGATGATGTTGCGCACCACCGTCACCGCCAGATAGATGGCGAAGAGCTTCAGCCCCAGCCCCACCCGGCCGGACACCGCCGCGATCACCGCCCAGGGGATCATGATGCCGCCGGTGCCGAGGATGGGCAGGATGTCGAACACCGCGATGCAGGCGGCGATGAGCACGGCGTGCTTCATGCCGATGACCAGCAGGCAGACCGAGAGCTCGGCAAAGGTGATGCACATGATGATGAAATAGGAGCGGATGCAGCTGAAGAGGGTCCCCACCACATAGCGGCGGATCTGCAGAAAGATCTCGCGGCCCCGGGGACTCAGCTGCCGCAGGGTGAAGCGGGTGATGCGGGGATAGTCCCACGCGATGAAGAAGGTGGAGATCACGGTGAGCAGCATCCGGATGAAAAAGCCGGGCAGCGATGTGGCGAGACCGGACAGCAGCCCCATGACCCGCACGGAGAGACCGGAGACCATGCTGCCGAGAGAGTCCATGAACTGCTCGTCCCAGCCGCTGATGAAGGCCAGCAGGGGGGAGTTGGTCCTGCCGAACAGCTCCTCGAATCCGGCGAAGGCATCCGTCAGCAGGGGCTCCACATAGGATTCATACAGCAGCGGAGCCAGAGGCACCAGCCGCTGCAGGCCCGCCACCATGCGGTTGCCGATGAAGAACAGCACTGCGCCGAAAGCCAGATAGAACAGCGTCACCACCGCCAGGGGCACCAGACGGCTGCCCGTGCGCAGCAGGGCGCT
>CAYPWQ010000120.1:0-3889 GCA_964414495.1 uncultured Oscillospiraceae bacterium | reverse complement strand
GTGACTGGAGTTCAGACGTGTGCTCTTCCGATCTGCCGCGCTGGAGGAGTTCCGCAAGAACCCCGACGTGAAGGTGGATTTCAGCATCAAGGACGTTCGCGGCGAGGAGAGCGACGAGCCCACCAGCCCCCTTCCGGTGAAGGAGGTGGGCAAGATCTCGCAGTCGGTGCGCAAGCCCGTTCCCGCGCGGGAAGAGCCGGACTATGAATTTGACGACGATGACAGCATCCGCATCCCCAGACCCGGAAAGAAGAAAAGCGTTCTGATGATCGTGGGTCTGGTGGCGCTGGCGCTGGTGCTGCTGCTGGGTATCGGCAAGGTGCTGCTCTCCAGCCTCGAGGGCGGCGACGGTGCGCAGCCGGTGCCGAGCCTGCTGGGCATGACTCTGGCAGAGGCGGAGGCAGCGGAGGGCGTGAAGGACATCTTCACCATCGAGGTCATCGGCAGCCGCGTCAGCGAGGAGTACGCTGCGGGCCAGATCGTGGAGCAGGATCCCGGCAAGGGCGTGAAGAAAATGCCCGGTACGGTGATCCAGGTATTCCTCAGCAGCGGCGACGGCAGCAAGGAAATGCCCGATCTGGAGGGCGAGGATTATCAGGCCTCCCATGTGCTGCTCTCCAACATGAATCTGGGGCTCAAGGTGCAGAAGGAAGAGGTCTATCACGACACGCTGGAGGCCGGCAAGATCATCTCCACCATTCCCGCCGCAGGCGAGGCCCTGAACGAGGGCAACACCGTCCTTCTCATGGTGAGCAAGGGCAAGGAACCCGTGCCCGTGACCATGATCTCTCTGCTGGGCCAGACCGAGGATGAGGCGCGCAGGAGCGCCGAGGGGCTGGGCCTTGTTGTGAAGGAGGTCACGAAGGAGGAATCCTACGAGGCAGAGGGCACCGTGATCCGCCAGAGCGTCGATGCGGGCGAGGCCATCATGACCGGCACGGAGATCACGCTGGTCATCAGCGACGGGCCTCCGCCTTCCAGTGTGACCAAGCGCTTCCCGCTGCCCTTCTGGCAGTCCAGCGAGATCCGGGTGCGCATCGTGTTCGATGGGGAAGAGGTGTACAACGAGCTGGTCAGCACCATGCTGGGCTCGGTGGAGTACACCTTCACCGGCAAGGGCGACGGGCATCCGTACAAGGTGTATTACGACGACGCGCTGTCGTATGACGGGGAGATCAGCTTCTGGTGAGAGGACGTATTCAAAAGGCCCTCAGCGGCTTCTATTATGTGGATACCGGCGACGGGATCCTGACCTGCCGCGCCCGCGGCAAGTTCCGGCGGGAGGGGTGCGCCCCTCTCGTGGGCGACTTTGCCGAGGTGCAGCCCCTTGGCAGGGGCGAGGGCGTGGTGGAGTCGCTGGAGGAGCGGAAGAACGCCTTTGTGCGTCCCGCCGTCGCCAACGTGGATCAGCTGGTGGTGCTCTGCGCCAATGTGAACCCCGTGACGGATCCCTACCTCATCGACCGCGTGGCAGCCATCGCCGCGCTGAAAAGCTGTGATGTGCTCATCACCATCAATAAATGCGATCTGGATCGTGGCGACGAGCTCTATGAGATCTATACCCGGGCGGGCTTTCCGACGCTGCGGATCAGCGCCGCCACCGGCGAGGGACTGGAGGAGCTGACGGAGCACATCCGGGGCAGGCTCTCGGTCTTTACCGGAAATTCCGGCGTGGGCAAGTCCAGCGTGCTGAATGCATTGCAGCCGGACTTCCAGCTGAAGGTGGGCGAGGTCAGTCAGGCGCTCGGACGAGGCCGGCACACCACCCGGCATACCGAGCTGTTCCGGCTGGACTGCGGCGCGGAGGTCATCGACACTCCGGGCTTCTCCTCCTTCGAGGCGGCGGAGATGAGCTGGGAGCTGAAATGCCGTCTGCCGGAGGCCTTCCGGGAGTTCGTACCCTATTTGGACGACTGCCGTTTTGTCGGGTGCAGCCACACGAAGGAAAAGGGCTGCGCGGTTCTGGCCGCGCTGAAGGCAGGGCAGATCCGCCCCTCCCGGCACAGGAGCTATCTGCGCCTGTACGAAGAGCTGAAGCCCCTGAAGGAATGGGAACAGAAATAAACCGAACAGAAACTCCATGCGCCGCAGCCGCGGCGCATGGAGTTCTGCGCACTTGGATAGAAGGAAAAGGAGGAGAGAGCGATGCTGCAGATCTGGACGGGACGTGCCCGTTCCGGCAAGTCCCGCGCGGTGCTGGAGACGATCCGCACTCTGGGCGACAGCTCACGTCAGCTGCTGCTGGTGCCGCAGTATGTGACCCACGAGGCGGAGGTGGAGCTTTGCCGCACCTGCGGCGATACCACTGCCCGCCACGCGGCGGTGCAGAGCATCGAAGGTCTCGCCAAGACCGTGCTGACCACCGTGGGCGGCAGCGCGGATGTGGAGCTGGATGCGGGCGGCAAGCTGCTGACCATGCAGCGGACGCTGCATGAGGTGGGGACAGAGCTGCGCTTTTTCCGGCGCTCGTTCCTGAAATCTGCCTTCCTCTCCGGTCTTGTGAGCCTGGCGGATGAATTCCGCAGCTACCGCGTGACGCCGGAGCTGCTGCTGCGACAGGCAGAGCAGGCGGGCGGCGAGACGGAGAAAAAGCTGCGGGATCTGGCATTGATCCTCACTGTGTACGAGGGGAAGCTCTGCGCCGGCGGCATGGACGCCCGCGACCGGGTGAGCCGCATGGCCGAGCAGCTGGAGCGCTCTCACTGCGTGGACGGCTATGATGTATTTTTCGACGGCTTCTCCTATTTCAACGCGCAGGAGGAGCGGGTCATTGCCGGGATGCTGCGCTGCTGCCGCAGCGTCACGGTGACGCTGCTGTTCGATCCCGAGGACGGCAGCGGCGTGTTCGGCGAGTCCCGTGCCGTGCTGACGCGGCTGGAGCGTCTGGCGGAGGAAGCCGGCACCACGGTGGAGCGTCGGCATTTTCCGGGCGAGGGGAAGACTGCGCCGCTGGATTTTCTGGAGCGGCATTTCTTCAGCGAGGACGGCGTATATGAGGGCGACTGCGGCGGGGCCGTGGCCGTTCTCAGCGCGGCGAACCGCTATGCCGAGGCCGAGGCGGTGGCGGCGGAGATCCGCCGCCTGATCCGCGGCGGCTGCCGCTATCGGGACATCGCCGTTTCCGTGCGGAACGTGGGCGCGTATCAGGGCGTGCTGGAAACGGTGTTCCGCCGCTATGACATCCCCTGCTATATGGATCAGCAGAGCAGCATTCTGGACAAGCCCCTCATGGCTCTGATCTCCGCCGTGCTGGAAGCGGTGAGCGAGGGCTATGAATACGAGGACATGTTCCGCTGGCTGAAGACCGGCCTTGCGCCCATCAGCGACGAGGAGTGCGACCTGCTGGAGAATTATGTGATCCGCTGGGAGATCCGGGGCAGCATGTGGCTGCGGGACATGGACTGGACGGCCCATCCGGATGGCTACGGCGCACGGGAGACGGAGCGCAGCGAAACGGCGCTGCGGCGGATCAACGCCGCCCGCGCAGCGGTGCGCGGCCCATTGGCGCAGCTGGCCGAGGGCTTGAAGCAGGCGGCCTGCGCCCGGGAAATGGTGACGGCGCTGTATGGCTTTCTGGAGGCGCTCTCCGTGCCGCAGCAGCTGGACGGCCGCGTGGCCGCACTGCAGGCGCGCGGCGAGCTGCAGGCGGCGGAGGAGTGCAGCCAGCTCTGGAACATTCTGGTGGATGTGATGGATCAGTTCGTGGAGATCCTGGGGGATCAGCCGCTGGAGCTGCAGGAGTTCAGCCGCCTCTTCCGCCTGATCCTGACCCAGTATCAGGTGGACACCATCCCCGTGGCGCTCGATCAGGTGAAGCTCTGCTCCATGACGCAGAACGACCGCAAGAGCGTGAAGCAGCTCTTCCTCATGGGCGCCAACGACGGCGTGA
>CAYPWQ010000119.1:0-3908 GCA_964414495.1 uncultured Oscillospiraceae bacterium | reverse complement strand
GCAGGGCGGCACCTTCCACAATCAGGCGGTGCTGCGGGCCTTTGAGCGCATCGCGGGAGTAGAGGCGGTCTGCCCGGACATTTCCGGCATCATGGGCGCCTTCGGCGCGGCCCTCATCGCAAGAGATCGCTGCGGCGGCAGAGAGAGCACCATGCTCTCCTTCGACGGCATCCGCGACCTGCATTACGAGAGCTCCACCGCCCGCTGCGGCGGCTGCAGCAACAACTGCATGCTGACGGTAAATCGCTTTGACGGCGGCCGCCGCCATGTCACCGGCAACCGCTGCGAAAAGGGCCTCGGCGGCGGTGCGGCACTCCACCGCGGACCCAATCTGGTGGAATGGAAGCGCAAGCGCCTCTTTGACTACGAGCCCCTTGCGGCGGAAGATGCACCGCGGGGCGTCATCGGCATCCCAAGGGTGCTGAACATCTATGAAAACTTCCCCTACTGGGCCACCTTCTTCCGTGCGCTGGGCTTCCGGGTGGAGCTGTCCCCCTTCTCCAGCCGGAAGCTTTATGAGCTGGGCATGGAGTCCATCCCCTCGGAGTCCGAGTGCTATCCGGCGAAGCTGGCTCACGGGCATGTGTCGTGGCTCATCGCCCAGGGCGTGCGCACCATTTTCCATCCCTGCGTGTTCTTCGAGCGGCAGGAGACGCCGGATGCCCAGAACCACTTCAACTGCCCCATCGTGGTCTCCTACGCGGAGAATCTGAAAAACAACGTGGAGGAGGTGGACGCCCTCGGCGTCCGCTATATCCGGCCCTTCATGGCCTTTACCAGCGAGAGCGTGGCGGCAGACCGCCTTGTCCGCCTCTGCCGGGAGGAATGGGGTATTCCGGAGGCGGAGGTGCGGCAGGCCGCCCATGCCGCCTGGATCGAGCAGCTCCGCGCCAAGGCAGACATCCGCGCCGAGGGCGCCCGCGTGCTGGACGAAATGGAACAGCAGGGCGGCCGCGGCATCGTGCTGGCGGGACGGCCCTATCACATCGATCCGGAGATCAACCATGGCATCCCGGAGATGATCGCATCCTATGGTCTTGCTGTGCTGACGGAGGACAGTCTTCCCATCGACTTTGACCCCAGCCGCCCCGTCCGGGTGAACGACCAGTGGGTGTATCACTCCCGGCTCTATACCGCGGCGGAATTCGTGAGCCGCCGGGACGATCTGGAGCTGGTGCAGCTCAATTCCTTCGGCTGCGGTCTGGATGCCGTGACCACGGATCAGGTGTCGGAGATTTTGGAGCACAGCGGCAAGCTCTATACCTGCCTGAAGATCGACGAGGTGAACAATCTGGGCGCGGCCCGCATCCGGGTGCGCAGTCTTCTGGCTGCCATGGCCATGCGCCGGGAAAAGAACGTGAAGGCGACGCCAAAGGATGCCGCCTATCACCGGACGGAATTCACAAAGCCCATGTTCGACGCGGGCTACACCATTCTGGCCCCCCAGATGAGCCCCATCCATTTTGACATTCTGGAGCCCGTGTTCCAGCATTACGGCTTCCATCTGGAGGTGCTGAAAAACGACAACCGCACCGCCATCGACACCGGCCTCCGCTTTGTGAACAACGACGCCTGCTTTCCTTCCATGACAGTGGTGGGGCAGATCATGGAGGCGGTGCTCTCCGGCCGGTACGACACGGATCATCTGGCCGTCATCATGACCCAGACCGGCGGCTGCTGCCGCGCCAGCAATTACATCGCCTTCATCCGCCGCGCTCTCGACAAGGTGGGTCTTGGCCACATCCCCGTCATCTCCCTCAATGCCAACGGCATGGAGAAGAACGAGGGCTTCCATGTCCCGCTGAAGCTGCTGCTGGCCGCGGGCAAGGGCGTGGTGTACGGCGATCTGTTCCTGCGCTGCCTGTACCGGGTGCGGCCCTACGAGCAGATCCCCGGCTCCGCCAACGCGCTGCACGAAAAGTGGCAGGCCATTGCCATCGACTCTCTGACGAATCCCGACACCCGCTGGCACTATGGCGCGGTGTGCCGCGGCATCGTGGAGGAATTCGACCGCTTCCCCATTCAGGAAGGTCTCCGCAAGCCCCGCGTGGGCGTGGTGGGCGAGATCCTCGTGAAATACATGCCCCTTGCCAACAACCATCTGGTAGAGCTGCTGGAGCAGGAGGGGGCCGAGGCCGTGGTGCCCGATCTCATGGACTTCATGAACTACAGCATGTATAACCCCCAGTACCGGGTGGAATACATGGGCGTGCCCAAGAGCGCGGGCCGCCGCTCGAAGCTCATCATTGCGGGCATCCGGCTGCTGCGCCGTCCGGCGCTGAAGGCTCTGGAAAAGAGCCGCCGCTTCGAGGCGCCTCTCCCCATCGAGCAGGTGGCAGAGCTGGCCAAGCCCTTCCTCTCCATCGGCAACCAGTATGGCGAGGGCTGGTTCCTCACGGGCGAGATGGCGGAGCTGCTGCAAAGCGGCACGCCCAACATCGTCTGCATCCAGCCTTTCGCGTGTCTGCCCAACCATGTGGTGGGCAAGGGCGTCATCAAGGCGCTGAAAAAAGCCTATCCCCAGGCCAACATCGCGGCGGTGGACTACGATCCCGGCGCCAGCGAGGTGAATCAGCTCAACCGCATCAAGCTCATGCTCTCGGCGGCGAAAAAGGCGCTGGAGGAAGAGGAAAACGTACAATAAAATATGGAAGAGCCGCCCCGGATCCCGGGGCGGCTCTTTTTCAGTCTGCTGTAAGAACGGTGTTCAATTGTCGCTGTGGCGGCAGTAGAGCGTCACGCCGCCCACCACAATGCAGCCGCCGAGGATCACGGTGAGACTGGGGATCTCCGCGAAGAGGACGATGCCTAGGAGCGTGGCGAACACCGGCTCGAGAGACTGGATGGTGGCCACGAGAGCGGGCGTTTCGTATTTCAGGCCCCAGGAGAAAATGCTGTGCCCCATGAAGGTGCAGAACAGCGTCATGCCGCCGGCGGTGAGCCAGTTGATCCCGTCATAGCCCAGCATCGCCGTGCCGCTGATGGCACAGGCCATGAGCAGCGTGACGGTCGTGGCACTATAGACCAGAAAGACATACACGGTGTTGGGCATGTCCTTGCGGCAGAAGCGGCCGATGACCGCATACACCGCCATGAACACGGCGCTGAGCAGCGCCAGCATGTTGCCGAAGAAGGTGACCCCTCCCCCGCTGCCGCCCAGGGCGATGATCATGCCGCCGGTGAAGGTCAGGGCGATGCCCAGCCAGCAGAGCTTTTTCAGCTTTTCCTTCAGCAGGGCCCACATGATGACCGCCACGAAGAACACCTGCGTGTTGGTGAGGATGGTGGCAGCGGCGATGGAGGTCTGCTGGATGGACTCGAGATAAAAGGCGAAGTGCAGCGCCAGAAACACGCCGCTGGCCATGCAGAGCAGGAAGGCGCGGCGGCTCAGCCCCTTCAGATCGGCGCGGTGCCGCATCAGCACCACCGGCAGCAGGGCCAGCACAGCGAGACCGTTCCGGTACAGGGCCAGAACAAGGGACGGCGCGGTGGAGATGCGGGTCAGCGGCGCGGAAACGGAGATCCCCACCGCACCCAGCAGGATGATGAGCTTTGTATACCGCTTCATGGAGCTGCCTCCTTGCGGACGGCCCGGAGAGCCGTCTGTGATTTACTTGTCATTGTAAAAAGCGGCGGGAGATTTGTCAAGAACAGGGAGAAAAAAAGCAGGCGGCCCCGGCGGGCCGCCTGCTTCCCTGTGCATTTCGTTACTTCTGATCCTTCAGCGCATCCGCAACAGCAGTGCCGAGACCGGCCAGCGCCGCGATGTCGCTGGGGACGATGATCTTGGTGGCCTGACCGTCTGCGGCGGCGGCAAAGCTCTCCAGCGCCTTGTACTTGATGACCTGATCGCTGGGGCAGGCCTCGTTCAGCAGCTCCACGGCCTTGGCATTCGCCTGCTGCACGCG
>CAYPWQ010000118.1:0-3910 GCA_964414495.1 uncultured Oscillospiraceae bacterium | reverse complement strand
GACGGATCGCCGCCGGTCAGGAGGCCACGATGCTGCTCGTGGACGGCAGACCCGACCGCACCATCGCGGACAGCCGCCGCATCCGCAGGTTCTGGGTGAAGGGAGAGGAGCTTTTATGAGGATCATCACCGTGGAGGAGCATGTCCCCTGCGCGGCCATCGCCGCGGCAGCGGCGCTGGGTTCGGCCAGAAACGCGCCCTACATGAACAGCGCCTCCGGCGAGGGCCTTCCCTACGCACCGGATGGCAGTCTCTTCGACCTCTGCGAAAAGCGCATTGCGGATATGGATCGGCACGGCATCGACCTGCAGGTGGTCTCCTGCGCCTCGCCGTCGCAGTACATCCCCGCAGCGCTGGCCCCTGCCATCGTGAGAGCCGCCAACGACGAGCTGGCGGCAGCCCTGGGCAAATATCCGGGTCGCTTCGCCGCTTTCGCCGCGCTGCCGTGGTCCGCCCCCGAAAAGGCGGCGCGGGAGCTGGAGCGCGCCGTCACCACGCTGGGCTTCCGGGGCGCGATCCTGGCAGGAGGCGCAGGCGCGGGCGCAGATTTTCTCGACGCGCCCCGGTTCACGCCGGTGCTGGAGGCCGCCGAAGCGCTGGGCGTTCCCCTCTATCTCCATCCTGCGGCACCCCTGCGCAGCGTGCAGCGGGCCTATTACGATGGTCTGGGCGAGCAGCTCAGCGCAAGACTGTCGCTCTACGGCTGGGGCTGGCATAACGAGGCGGGCATCCAGCTGCTGCGGCTGATCCTCTCCGGCGCGTTCGAGCGCTTTCCCCGCTTGCAGCTGATCGCAGGGCACTGGGGCGAGATGGTGCCCTTCTTCCTGTCGCGGCTGGATCAGGCTCTGCCGCAGTCGGTCACGAAACTGCACCGCAGCATCACGGAGACCTTCCGGCAGAACGTCTATGTGACGCCCAGCGGCATTTTCGATCATCCGCAGCTCAGGTTCTGCATGGAGGTGCTGGGCGCTGACCGCATCCTCCACAGCGTAGACTTTCCCTTCATCGGCAACGAGGGCGCAGTGCCGTTTCTTGAAAACGCGCCCATCCACCAGGAGGAAAAGGAGCAGATCGCCCACCGCAATGCGGAAGCGCTTTTGAAGCTTTGAGAAAGGCAATGGCGATCCGTCCGGGCGAAAGTCAAAAAAATGCAGAAAGAGACACGCCGCGCGTGTCTCTTTTTTTCGTGCGTTTCCAACGTGAAGACCGCATAAAAAGCGTCTCCGCCGCCGAAGTTTGCTGTTGACATTGGAAGGGGCGGTGTGTATAATGCCTTTTGCATTCTGAGGACGAATTGTTCGTTGGAAACAAGGAGTTAGAAGTAAGGTGTCGGGTGAAATTCCCGTTCATTTTGCTCCTGACTCCTTTTTTGTTTTTTCAGGAGGAATTCTTATGGAACTGACACAGAGACCCATCAAACAGCTTTATTTCAAGTATCTGCTGGCCGCCTTCGGCAGCGCCCTGGTGGGCGCGGTGTACACGCTGGTGGACATGGCGGTCATCGGGCAATACGCCGGCCCCACCGGTACAGCGGCCATCACGCTGGTGCTGCCGGTGTGGTCGTTCATCTGCAGCCTCGGCATCCTGACGGGCATCGGCGGCAGCGTGCTTTACAGCAACGCCCGGGGCGAGGGCGGCGAGACAAAGGCCAACGCCATGTTCACCGCCGCCGTGATCGCCACGGCTGCTCTCGCCGCAGTCATCTGGCTGCTGATGCTCTTTTTCGACGAGCAGCTGCTGCGCCTTCTGGGTTCCGAGGGCGAGCTGCTGGAGATCGGCCTGACCTATCTGAAGCCGCTGAAGACCGCGATCCCCGTATTCATCTTCAGCCAGATGCTGGCAGCCTTTCTCCGCAACGACAACGACCCGGGCCGCGCCACCTTCGCGGTGGTGTTCACCTCCATTCTGAATGTGATCGGCGATTTTCTGCTCACCTTCACCTTCGACATGGGTGTATATGGCGCGGCGCTGGCCACGGCTCTCAGCAATCTGATCTCCGTCGCCATCATGCTGACCCATTTCGCAGGGAAGAAAAACACCCTCCGTCTGGTCAGGCCCCAGCAGCTGCTGCGCACCGGCGGCCATATCTTCGCCATTGGCTTTTCCGTGTTCTTTGTGGATCTTGCCATGGGGATCATGACCATGCTGTATAACCGGCGCATCTTGCAGCTTCTCAGCAACGACGCGCTTTCGGTGTTCGGCGCCATCGCCAGCCTGACGACGGTGGTGCAGTGCTGCTCGTACAGCATCGGGCAGGCGGCGCAGCCCATCCTCTCCGCCAACTTCGGCGCGGGACAGATGGAGCGCGTCCGCAAAGTGCTGAAGTACGGCATTGTCACCGCGGTGCTCTTCGGCGCATTCTGGATGACCGTGACCCTGGCCCTGCCCGGCACCATCATCCGGCTTTTCATGGATGCCACGGACAGCGTGCTGGCCATTGCCCCCGGCATTTTGCGGAAATACGGCATCAGCTATCTCTTCGCGCCCTTCACGCTCTTTGCCACCTATTATTTCCAGAGCATCCTGAAGGCGCGGACAGCGCTGGGCATCTCCCTCTCCCGCGGTCTCATCGTCGGCGGCGTGATGCTCTATGTCCTGCCGGCGCTCTTCGGCGCGGACAGCCTTTGGTTTGCCATGCCGGTGGCGGAGATCTCCGTGGCGGCGGTGACGGCAGTTCTGATGCGGCGCTTCACCGAAAGGCTTGACAGCGCGGCGCAGGTCTGACGCAGGCAGGGAAACCCAACAGCCGGAGGTACTTATGCGATTACAGACCGAGCCGATCACCGCGCAGAGCCGCTTTTGGAACAGCGTAAATGCCCTTGCAAGAGAGGCCTTCCCGCCGGAGGAGTATCTTGCGCCCGCCGAGCTGCTCAATATGGCGCGGGCCGGGAGCTTCGACTTCCTCGCCCTTCTGGACGGGGACAGCTTTGTGGGATTCATGGCGGTGCAGACCTATGAGGATATGGCGTACCTCTTCTTCCTTGCCATCGACGTGGCCTGCCGCGGCCGGGGCTATGGCAGCCGCGCCATCGAAACGCTGCGGGCGGAATACCCTGGAAAGATCCACACGGTGGATTTTGAAATGCCGGACGACACTGCCCCCAATCGGGCGCAGCGCCAGAGGCGGCGCAGCTTTTACCTGAGAAACGGCTATGAGGAAACAGGTCTGTTCCTGTCCTATCTGGGGGTGGACTACGAGGTGTTCTCCATGGGCGGCCGGTTTGACGAGGCGCAGTTCCGGGCTCTGCTGAAAACCGTTCCGGTCGAGAGCTTTGCGCCGAAGTATTTTACAAAAGAGGGATCAACCGTGCAATCCGGCTCTCCCCCGCTATGATCCCCCAGAGGGCAGCTGACTCTGAGCTTCACACTATTTATTAAATAAGGGCCGTCCTGAACACAGGTTCAGGGCGGCTCTTATTCTATATTCTATATCGGACGCGCCGTCAGCGCCTTCCCCCGCGGGAAAAACGGAACAACGCCCGGTGTCCTAGTCGGAAAAGAGTGCCATTTTCCGCCATTATAATGCATAGAGCCGATGACAACGGGCGAAAAGCCGATTTGACTTCCTCGGCGCAAGGTTGTAGACTGAACACGTTCAAATTCTGAACGTGTTCAATTATTGACCTGACGGAACGCAGCCGCCCTCCTCCGGCACAGGGCTGCGCAGCCGCAGGTACCGGAATAACAGCGCCCCGCATCCTGCATGGCAGACGCGGAGCCGATGATCGAGGTGAAGCATGGTTCCTGTCGCAAGAGAACGAGACCGCACTCTGCCCGAAAAAATGACAAAGGATCGGCTGTACGAGCTGGAGCAGGAGGAAAAGACGCCCCTGCGCCGCGCTCTGGATCTGCGCGTGGTGTGTGCGCCGCTGCTCTGCTTCGCGCTGGCGCTGCTGGAATATCTGCTGCTG
>CAYPWQ010000117.1:0-3923 GCA_964414495.1 uncultured Oscillospiraceae bacterium | reverse complement strand
CCCTTTTTCAGCGCCTGAGAAAGACAGCGGATCTGCATGGCGCTCTCCGCCGCCTCCCAGGTCTTTTCGCCGAAGAAGGAGTCCGGCTCCAGCGTGTCGAAGGAGGAGGCCAGAGGGCCCTGCGCCTCCATTTTGCCGCCGCAGTTCGCCCAGGCGCGGAACATGGGCGGCCGGGTGAAGCGGATGGTGTCCTGGCCGATGCGTTTGCAGCTCATGCTTTGCCCGCCTTTCCGGTAGATGTTGGCCATAGCTTTTCCCTCCGGCGGAAAAAATATGCGGCAGGGGTGGAAATGCGGCGCGAAACGCAGTATAATATATGGAAAAATTGCCGGAGGAAATGACGCTCCGGCGGAACGCCGCCCCGCGGGGCGGAGAAAGAGGAATCAGAAAATGGAAGCACCCATGAGATATTTCGGCTACATCTGCCCCCACTGCGGCAAGAGCGTGCTGGAGGGGCGGACGCCCTTCGCCCTGCAGGCGGCCGCCGCGCGGATCAGCTGCGAATGCGGCAGGAGCGAGCTGCGGGTGGAGCTGGAGAATGACCGTGCGCGGCTCTATGTGCCCTGCGGCGTCTGCGGCGGAGAGCACCGGGCGGAATGCAGCGCCGCGCAGCTGCTTCACGGCAGCGGCATCGCCTTTGCCTGCCCCGGCACGCAGCAGCTCTGCTGCTACGCGGGGGAGGAGGGCCGTGTGATCCGCGCCATGCAGGAGCTGGAGACGGTGGTGCAGAAGGAGAAGAGCCGCGGCGAGGACGAGGATCCCGAGGCCTTTGCCGACAGCGTCATCATGTACGAGGCGCTGTCCGAGCTGAAGGAGATCGCGGCGCGGGACGGCGGCATCGGCTGCGGCTGCGGCAGCGCCCGCTGGCGCATGGAGGTGCGCCGCTCCAGTATCGACCTGATCTGCACGGACTGCGGCGCCAAGCTGCGCATCCCCGCCGCCACGGACGAGGATCTGGACGCGCTCTGCTGCCGCATGAAGCTGTGCATCCCCGGCCGGAAGGCATGAGAGGGGCGGGACAATGATCGAATTGCTGGCAAAACTGTGGATCCCGGATCGGGAAAACGTCCATTCTCCCGCCGTCCGCACGGCCTACGGTACCCTCTGCGGTGCGGTGGGCATCGCGCTGAACCTGCTGCTCTGCGCTGGCAAGCTGGCGGCGGGCGCGCTGTCGGGCTCGGTCGCCATCGTGGCAGATGCGCTGAACAATCTCTCCGACGCGGGCAGCTCCATCGTGACGCTGCTGGGCTTCAAGCTGGCGGGGAAAAAGCCCGACGCGGATCACCCCTTCGGCCACGGGCGGATGGAGTATCTCTCCGGTCTCGCTGTGTCCATGCTGATCCTGCTCATGGGCTTTGAAATGCTGAAGACCTCGTTTCAGAAGATCCGTTCGCCGGAGGAGGTGGCCTTCAGCTGGGCGGCGGTGGCGGTGCTGGCGGGCTCCATCGCCGTGAAGTTTTACATGAGCTGGTATAACCGCCGCATCGGTGAGAAGATCCATTCCACCGCCATGGCCGCCACAGCGGTGGACAGTCTCAGCGATTGTATCTCCACGGCCGCTGTGCTCATCGCCACCGTCCTCGGCGGCTTCACGCGGCTGAATATCGACGGCTATGCGGGCCTGATCGTGGCCTGCTTCATCCTCTTCGCGGGCTACAACGCCGCCCGCGACACCATTTCTCCCCTGCTGGGGCAGGCCCCGGATCCGGAGCTGGTGCACACCATCCAGAGCGTGGTGCTGGAATACCCCCACATCGTGGGCATCCATGATCTGGTGGTGCATGACTATGGCCCCGGCCGACTCATGGTGACGCTCCACGCGGAGGTGCCTGCCGCCATGGACATCCTCGCCATCCACGACGAGGTGGACAACGCCGAGAAGGAGCTGCGCCGGGTGCTGAACTGCGAGGCCACCATCCACATGGATCCCATCGTTACCGGCGATCCCAAAACAGCCGCCCTGCGCGCGGAGGCCGAGCGCCTGGTGAAGACCATCGACCCGCGCATCACCATCCATGATTTCCGCATCGTGCCGGGAGCGAGCCACACCAACGTCCTCTTCGACGCGGTGCTGCCCATCGACCTGGCGCTCAGCGAGAGCGAGGCGAAGGAGGAGATCCGCCGCCTGATCCGCACCATGGAGGGCAACTGCTTTGCCGTGGTGGAGATCGACCGGGCCTATGTGTAAAGAAAACGGGAAAGGGCAAACGCCCTTTCCCGGATCATATTCCCTTGGCTCACAGTGTTTCGCGCCCGCAGGCGCGTGAGATCATTTTCGGCCGCGCCCTGTGCGCTGCGCCGATTCGCGCCCACAGGCGCGAATGCGTGAGATCATTTTTGTCAGGGCGTGTACCTGACAAAAAATACTTCTCGCGGAGCGAGTGTCGAATGTCCGCTTTCAGCGGACAAAGGCACAGAGCGCAGCGCGATCCCCTTGTCGGAAAGATCCGAAGGATCTTTCGACAGGCCTCTTACTGCCACTTGCTCCAGACCTCGGGGCAGTAGCCCACGGTGGCCTCCTTCCCGTTGCGGACGATGGGCGCGTTGAACAGCTCCGGATATTGCAGCAGCTTTTCCTCCGCCGCCTCCGGTGTGATGTAGGCCATGTAGAGCTCCTCGTAGGCGCGGCATTTCGTGTTGATGAGCTGCTCCGGCTTCAGCTTCTGCCGGATGCTGCGGTACTCCCCGGGGGAGAGACCCTTGCTCACGAGGTCGATGTACTGATACTTGATGCGGCGTTCCTTGAACCAGCGCTCCGCCTTTTTGGAGTCGAAGGACTTGGACGAGCCGAAGATCTGAATGTTCATAGGATTCTCCTTATAAAAAGAATGAGAAACGGAGGGCGGATCATGACAGAGGAAATGATGGCGCGCCTGCAGCGCATGGTGGACGAGAGCCGCCGCATCGTCTTTTTCGGCGGCGCAGGCGTCTCGACGGAGTCCGGCATCCCGGACTTCCGCAGCGTGGACGGTCTCTATCACCAGAAGTATGCCTATCCCCCGGAGACTATTTTAAGCCACAGCTTCTATTTGCGCAAGAGGGAAGAGTTCTATCGCTTCTACCGCGACAAGATGCTCTATCCGGACGCGGAGCCCAACGCCGCCCATCGCAAGCTGGCCCAGTGGGAGCAGGAGGGAAAGCTGACGGCCATTGTGACGCAGAACATCGACGGCCTTCACCAGAAGGCCGGGAGCCGGAACGTGCTGGAGCTCCACGGCAGCGTTCTGCGGAACCACTGCGAGCGCTGCGGGAAGTTTTACGAGCTATCCGCCGTGCTGGAGAGCACCGGCGTGCCCCACTGCACCTGCGGCGGTACGCTGAAGCCGGACGTAGTGCTGTATGAGGAGAGTCTGGACGAGCAGGTGCTCACCGCTGCCGTGACCCACATCAGCCGCGCCGACATGCTCATCGTGGGCGGCACGTCTCTTGCCGTGTATCCCGCGGCGGGTCTGGTGCAGTATTTCCGGGGAGAACATCTGGTGGTCATCAACAGGAGCGGCGTTTCCCGCGAGCTGGGGGCGGAGCTGGTCATCACCGAGCCCATCGGTCAGGTGTTGGGGAGTCTGCGGTAAAAAGAATCGCAAAAAAAGAAAAATGTGTCTTGACAAAACACATCCGCTTTCGTATAATAATCTTCGCGGTTCGCCGTTCAAAACAGTGACGCGGGTGTGCTGGAATAGGCAGACAGGCTAGCTTGAGGTGCTAGTGCTCGTAAGGGCGTGTGGGTTCAAGTCCCACCATCCGCACCATCATTTTGAACGGTGCACGGCAAAGTGAAAAAAGAGATGCGCGAGTGGTGGAATTGGCAGACTCGCTAGATTCAGGTTCTAGTGTGCATTACGCACGTGCGGGTTCAAGTCCCGCCTCGCGCACCATGGCGAGTGTTCTTACAGCATTTGAAGGGCTGTTAAGAACACTCGCTT
>CAYPWQ010000116.1:0-3974 GCA_964414495.1 uncultured Oscillospiraceae bacterium | reverse complement strand
GCAGGGGGAGTTCGACCGCGTGGTGGACAAGATCCTCCACGCCCGCCACATCTATATCCTGGGCGTGCGCTCGTCCTCCTTCCTGGCGGGTTACATGAATTTTTACTTCAACAAGCTCTTCGGCAACGTGACGCAGGTGCAGTCCGACGTGGCGGGCGCCATTTACGAGCAGCTCCTGCGCCTCGGCCCGGGGGACATCCTGATCTGCATCTGCTATCCCCGCTATTCGCGGGAGGCCATCAGCGCGGCGCAGTTCGCCGTGGCCCGCGGGGCGGAGGTCGTGGCCATCACGGACTCCGAACATTCGCCCCTGCACCGGCTCTCCACCGCGTCGCTGCTGGTGGAGAATGAGATGATCTCCTTCGTGGACTCCATTGTGGCCCCCATGTGCGTGGTGAACGCGCTGATCGTGGGTCTCAGCAACCGCATGGACACGGACGTGTCCAACACCTTTGCGGAGCTGGAGAAGATCTGGGAGCAGTTCGACGTGTACAACAAGCTTGGAGAAGAATGAGCATGAGAAATGTAGTAGTGATCGGCGGCGGTGCCGCCGGACTGATGGCGGCCATCACCGCGGCGGAGCACGGCGCGGCCGTGACGCTGCTGGAGCCCAACGAGCGTCTGGGCAAAAAGGTGAACATCACAGGAAAGGGCCGCTGCAACGTGACCAACGACTGCGGCATGGAGGAGCTGCTGCGGAACGTGCCCCGGAACGGCCGCTTTCTTTACAGCGCCTTTTCCCGCTTTGACGGGCGGGACTGCAAGGCCTGGTTCGAGGGCCTGGGCGTGCCGCTGAAGACCGAGCGGGGCAACCGGGTCTTTCCCGTGTCCGACCGCTCCTTTGACATCACGGACGCCCTGCGCCGGCGGCTCAATGCCGTGGGCGCGCGCTGGGAGCGGGACCGGGCTCTCGCCATCGAGCAGGAGGAGGGACATGTCACCGCCGTCCGGGGCGAAAAGCGCCGCTACCGCGCGGATGCCGTGATCCTTGCCACCGGCGGTGTCTCCTATCCCGCCACCGGCAGCACCGGCGAGGGCTATCGCATGGCGGAAGAGCTGGGGCACACCATCGTGGAGCCCCGGGCCTCTCTGGTGCCCCTTGTCAGCGACGATCCCGACTGCGGGGAGATGCAGGGCCTTGCCCTGAAAAACGTGGAGCTGCGGATCAAAAACGGGAAGAACAAGGTGGTGTTTCAGGAGTTCGGCGAGATGCTGTTCACCCATTTTGGCCTGTCCGGCCCCCTGATCCTCTCCGCCAGCGCCCATATCCGGGACTGGGGGAAGGACAGCTACCGCGCCTGCATCGACCTGAAGCCCGCGCTGGACGAGCAGAAGCTGGAGGCGCGGCTGCTGCGCGACTTTGCCGAGCGCAGCAATCAGGATTTTGCCAACGTGCTGGGCGGACTCGTGCATAAGAGCATGATCCCGGTCATGCTGCGCCGCACCGGCGTTCCGGCCGAGACCAAGGCCAACTCCATTACGAAGGAGCAGCGCCGCCGTCTGCTGCACGAGCTGAAGGATTTTGAAGTCACCCTCACCGGCACCCGCCCGGTGGAGGAGGCCATCGTCACCTCCGGCGGCGTGAAGGTGGGGGAGATCGTGCCCGCCACCATGGCCTCGAAAAAGCTGCCGGGGCTCTACTTTGCGGGTGAGATCATGGACGTGGATGCCTATACCGGCGGCTTCAATCTCCAGATCGCCTGGGCCACGGGTCGGGCGGCGGGAGAAGCTGCCGCAGAGGAAGGAGAACAGGAATGAGTCATTATGCCATCGCCATCGACGGTCCTGCCGGCGCGGGAAAGAGCACGCTGGCCCGCCGCCTTGCGGCGCGTCTCGGCGCACTGTATGTGGATACCGGCGCCATTTACCGGACGGTGGGCTGCTATGTGAAGCGCCGCGGCGTGGATCCGAAGGATGCTTCGGCGGTCGCCGCGCTGCTGCCGGAGATCCATATCGAGCTGACCTTCGGCGCGGACGGGGAGCAGCATATGCTCCTGAGCGGCGAGGACGTGACGCAGGAGATCCGCCTGCCGGAGATGTCGCTTTACGCCTCCGCCGTGTCCGCTCATCCCGCCGTGCGGGCCTTTCTGCTGGAAATGCAGCGTCAGCTGGCCCGGGAGCATTCCGTCATCATGGATGGCCGGGACATCGGCACCGTGGTGCTGCCGGAGGCGGAGCTGAAGATCTTTCTTACCGCCGACGTGGCCGAGCGGGCCCGCCGCCGCCATCTGGAGCTGGCCCAGCGCGGTACGCCCGAGCCCTTTGAAAAGGTGCTGGAGGAGATGAAGCAGCGGGACGAGCAGGATCGCAGCCGCGCCGCCGCGCCGCTGAAGCAGGCGGCGGACGCCATTTTGCTGGATACGACGGAGCTGGATTTTGCGGGCAGCGAGGCGGCTTTGCTGCAGCTGGCCGAGGAGATCCTGGGGGTCACGCCATGCAGGTAAGAGTGGCAAAGAGCGCCGGCTTCTGCTACGGCGTGGAGCGGGCGGTGCGCCTTGCGGAAGAGACTGCTGCGGCTCACGGCGGCTGCAAGCTCCTCGGCAGCATCATCCACAACAAGGGCGTGGTGCAGAAGCTGGCGGAGAAGGGCGCGGTGGAGATCGCCGCCATTACCGAGGCGGAGGCGGGCGACCGGGTGCTGATCCGGGCCCATGGCGTGGAAAAGCAGACGGTGGAGGCGCTGCGGGAAAAGGGCGTGGAGCTCATCGACGCCACCTGCCCCCATGTGCTGCGGGTGCAGCGTCTTGCAGCGGAATCCGCGGCGGAGGGGCGGCAGTTCATCCTCATCGGTGAGCCCAACCACCCGGAGGTCATCGGCGTTGCCAGCTATGCGAAGGATGCGCTGGTCTTTTCCACGCCGGAGGAGGTGGAGCTGTGGCTCCAAAACCAATCGAATCCGTGTGATTTGCCCATAACGGTGGCCGCGCAGACCACCCTCATTCGTGCGATTTGGGAAAAATCTATTAAATTTCTGAAAAAACAGTGTACAAACGGAAAATATTTTGATACAATGTGTAGTGCCACGCATAGGCGGCAGACCGAAGCGGCTGAAATTGCCGCAGAAGTCGACGTCATGGTCGTAGTGGGTGATCGCAAGAGCGCAAACACCAGGCATCTCACAGAGATCTGCACCGAACTTTGTCCCCGCGTCTTTCAGATCGAGAGTGCGGACGAGCTTCCGGACGGTGGATGGGACGTGTGTCGGGTGGCAGGGCTGACGGCGGGTGCCTCTACTCCGGCGGGCGTAATTGAGGAGGTAGTAAACAAAATGACTGAAGAAATCAAGGTTACCGAGACTATGGAAGAGTCCTTTGCCGAGCTGCTGGACAAGTCCTTCAAGACCATCCAGAGCGGTGACAAGGTGAAGGGTATCGTCACTGAAATCAACGCCACGGAAGTTGTGGTGGATCTGGGCTGCAAGCAGCCTGGTTATATCAAGGTTGAAGAGCTTTCCTCCGATCCCGATGCCAAGCCCGAGGATGTTGTCAAGGTCGGCGACGAGATCGAAGTGTTCGTGATCCGCGTCAGCGATGTGGACGGCTTTGCTCAGCTCAGCAAGAAGAAGCTGGATGCTGCCCGCATCTGGGACGACCTGGAGGCCGCTGTCGAGAACAAGACCGTGATGGAAGGTACCGTCACCGAGGAGAACAAGGGCGGCATCGTCGTCAATGTCAAGGGCATCCGCGTGTTCGTGCCCGCTTCTCAGAGCGGTCTGCCCCGCGGTGCCGAGCTCGGCGCTCTGCTGAAGGAGAAGGTCTCCCTCCGCATCACCGAGGTCAACCGTGCCCGCCGCCGTGTGGTGGGTTCCATCCGCAGCGTCGCACAGGAGGCCCGTGCCGCCGCTCAGGCCGCTGTGTGGGAGAGCATCGAGCCCGGCAAGCGCTACACCGGCACCGTGAAGTCCATGACCTCCTATGGCGTGTTCGTGGACATCGGCGGCGTGGACGGCATGGTACATATCTCCGAGCTGTCCT
>CAYPWQ010000115.1:0-4011 GCA_964414495.1 uncultured Oscillospiraceae bacterium | reverse complement strand
GTCCGGAAGGAGATCAGGCGGTCATATTCCACCTCGCCCCGGGAAACAGCGTCGTTCACCGCGGCGGACATGACACGGCTCACCTGATTGGACACGCGGGAGACCGCAATGCGCCCGATGAGCGGCTGCATCTGCGCAAGATAGAGATAGCTCAGCCCCGCGAGGCATAACAGCAACAGCAGCAGCGCGATCCCCCGGCGATGGCGGCGGCGAAAGCGCGAAAACCGAAGACCCATCTGACATCACCCCTTCAGGGTATGTCAGGACGGCTTTTCCTTATTCCAGCTCCTCCACGATGGCGCGGAAGGTGTCGCCCCGGTGGGCAAAGTTGCGGAACTTATCAAAAGAGGTGCTGGCGGGAGACAGCAGCACCACATCCCCCTCCTTTGCTGCGGCAGAGGCGGCCAGGATCGTCTCGCGGAAGTCCTCAAATTCATGGATGGGCAGCACCGCGGGATCGTAATCCGGTGCGCTCTCCACGGTAGCACGGATCTTTCCAGCGGTCATACCTGTGAGGTAAAGCGCCTTTACATGTGCTGTGATCTCAGGGCCGATATCGTCATAGGGGATGCCCTTGTCCTTGCCGCCCGCGATGAGGATCACCTTCTCAGGGAAGGAGCGGAGTCCCGCGATGGTGCGGCTGGGACTGGAGGCAATGGAGTCGTTATAATAGCGAACGCCCCGCAGGGTGCGCACCAGCTCAATGCGGTGCGCCACACCGTTGAAGCTGCGGGCCAGCTGGCGGATGGTCTCATCCGGCACCAGATCCTGCACCAGCGCGATGGCCGCCATGTAGTTTTCGATATTATGCGTACCGGGGATGCGGATATCGCTGACGGAGAGCACTTTGCGGGTCTTTCCGCCGTTGGCGGCGAAAATATCGTCCCCCTGCTGATAAACGCCGTCTGCTACCGGGTGTTTCCGGCTGAACCAGAGGACTCTGCCTTTGGCAAGGGGAGCCAGGGCTGCGTCGTCGGCGTTGTCTGCATTCAGCACCAGCAGGCCGGTCTCGTCCTGATGGAGGAAAATGTTCTCCTTCGCCTCCACATACTCCCGGTAGTCCTTGTGTACGTCTAGATGGTTGGGCGAGAGGTTGGTGACGATCGCCGCGTCCGCGCTTTTGCCCATGGTCATGAGTTGAAAGGAGCTGAGCTCCAGCACGGCATAGTCCTCCGGCCGCATCTCCCCTGCCTCGGCCAGCAGCGGATGGCCGATGTTGCCGCCCACGTGAACGGTCTTTCCCGCGGCCTTCAGCAGCTCGGAGATGAGTGTCGTGGTGGTGGTCTTGCCGTCGCTGCCGGTCACGGCCAGGATGCGGCAGGGGCAGACCTCGAAGAAAGCCTCCATCTCGGAGGTCAGGACGCTGCCACGCGCTACGGCGGAGCAGAGCTCCGGCACGTCGGGCCGCAGACCCGGCGTGCGGAAGATTACGTCCTCCGTCAGATCCTTCAGATAGTCCTCGCCCAGCTGCAGCCGGACGCCCATGGCCTCCAGCTCCTCTGCGGTGACGCCCAGCGCTTCCCTGTTCTTTTTGTCACAGGCGGTGACGGCGATGCCGTGGTTGCACAGCAGGCGGATCAGCGGCGTGTTGCTGACACCGATGCCGATGACGGCCACGCTCTTTCCCTGAAGGCTCTGAAGATAGCTTGCAAGATTCATGATATGATCTCTCCCTTTCGGCGAGTGGATTTGCATACTGAAATATTATACCGCAAGCCGCCGCGGATTACAATGGATTTTCGCCGGGTGCTCCCTGTCTGCCGGATTCTTTTCGTTGACATTCCCCCCGCTTTCCTGTAAAATAACCCCTGCGAGTAAGCCAGACAGTCGCGGGGCGAGACCGAAAGGTCCGTCATGAGGAAAGTCCGGGCTCCACAGGGCAAGGATAACGGGTAACGCCCGCCGAAGGCGACTTCAGGAAAAGTGCAACAGAGAGATACCGCTGAGCGCTTCGCGCTCAGTAAGGGTGGAAAGGCGAGGTAAGAGCTCACCCATCGGCTGGAGACAGTGCGATGCTGTAAACTCTATCCGGAGCAACACCGTGGCGGAGACACATGGTCGGCCCGACCGTCTCCGGGAGGTGGCTTGAGCGCAGCGGCAACACTGCGCCTAGATAGATGACTGTCAAATACAGAACCCGGCTTACAGACTTGCTCGCAGATATGAAAAGAGCGGCGTGAAAACGCCGCTCTTTTCTGTTGCTTAATCAGTCATTGCGCCTCGTCCGTGGCCAGGATGCCATATACGCAGACATCCACGATCCCACGGTTGTTCCGGCCAGCCCTCCTCAGCGTGCCCTCACAGCGCAGACCGCATTTGCGCATCACGCCGCCGGAGTGCGGATTGTCGATATCGTGCCGCGTCTCCACCCGTCCGGCTCCCACCTGCGTAAAGAAAAATGGAAGGACGAGGGAAAGCGCCTCACTGGTAAGACCCTGATGCCACCATTTCCTGCCGATGCAATAGCCGATCTCGACTGTCTCCGCCTGCTCGTCCAGTCGGACTGCGCTGATGGCGCCGATGGGCTCGCCAAGCGCCTTCGGCACGATGGCCCACTGATAGAAATCCGCCCGGTCGTATCCGGCGCTCCAGTCGTGCAGAACGCTCTTTGTGACCTCGACGTTTTCGTGCGCACGCCAGCAGAGATAGCGCGTCACCTGCTCATCGCTTGCCCAGTTGACAAACATGGCATCGGCGTCCGCCGTGGTGAACCGCCTCAGCAGCAGTCTTTCCGATTCCAGCGTGACCGTTCCCTGATGCTGCATTTTTCTCATCCCCCGTTCCGTTTCAGATCTTGATAGCAAGACAGGGAGCGTGCCGCAGCACAGCTCCCTGCTTTCTCATTTCTGCGCTCTGCGCCCAAAGTAGGCAAGGCAGGCGTTGCCCAGCAGGCCGCCCACCACGGTGCAGACCAGCACCTCCACCACGGCGTTGACGATGCCAAGCGCCATGAGGATCTCAAACACGTTGCTGCCGAAGGCGCGAAGATACTCGGTGCTGCCAAAGAACACCACCACGCCGCCCAGAAACAGCACGGAATTCGTCAGCGAGCCCACGGCGGAGGCCGCAAAGCAGGCAAGGCGCTTGCCCTCCAGCGCGCGGAACACGAGCCAGGAAAGCAGACCCACCAGCACACGGGGCAGGATGCAGATGACCGCCGTCGCCAGCGGATCGATGCCCATGAGCGCCACGCCGAAGGGACTGATGCCAAAGCACTGGGCAAAGCTGGTGATGCCGAAGGCCAGGCCCAGCACCAGTCCCGCCTTGCAGCCCAGCACCACCGCGCCCACCACCACCGGGATCACCAGGAAGGTCACGGAGAGTGGGCCGATGTTCAGATAGCCCAGAGGCGTAAACGCCATGATCAGAAGGATCGCCAGCAGCAGCGCCAGCTGCGCCATGCGGCTGATCTTGCCATTTCTCATGATTTTTTCCTTTCTTGCCGCTGTGGGCAGCGAGGGATTTCCCTTTTCAGCAAAAACGGAATGGGCCAAGCCCACTCCGTTTTTCTGTCATGTCAGATCAGTCCTGATCCCAGTTGTGATAGACGTTCTGGACGTCGTCGTTGTCCTCCAGCGCGTCAAGGAGCTTATTCATCAGCTTCACATCGTCTTCGGTGTTCAGCTTCACATAGGTCTGGGGCACCAGCGCGATCTCGGCGGAGGCAAAGGTGTAGCCCTTCCCTTCCAGCGCGGAGACCACATCGTTGAAGCTGTCGGGATCGGTGGTGATCTCGAAGATGGACTCGTCGGGAGAGAAATCCTCCGCGCCGGCGTCCAGCGCGTCCATCATCACGGCGTCCTCTTCGTAATCGCCATCCTCGTTGTCGATGATGATGACGCCCTTGCGGTCGAAGGACCAGCTCACACAGCCCTGCGCGCCCAGATTGCCGCCGAACTTGTCGAAATAGTGGCGGACCTCGGGAGCCGTGCGGCTGCGGTTATCGGTCAGTGCCTCCACGATGACGGCCACACCTGTTCTTATTTTTCCCGAAAACTCCGAGGAGGGCTA
>CAYPWQ010000114.1:0-4054 GCA_964414495.1 uncultured Oscillospiraceae bacterium | reverse complement strand
CATATGCCAATTACAGGAATTCTGACATACAGGATCAGCTGAATGATGAGGGAACAGCCTTTCAGAATGCTGACGATGCGGGCAAGGCTGCGGTCAATGCCCGTATCTGGGCGCTGTATGACTATCTGCTGGACCTTCCCGCGAAGACACCCACCAAGCTCGTGGTGTCCGAGGCATCCTTCCTCTCGAAGAGCGTAGTGCCCACGGTGACGGACAACGGCGACGACACCTGCAATGTCACCGTCGAGACAACGGTCGCTGTTCAGATCGGCAGCGGCGACAGCCTGACCCTCACCGCGCATATGGCGGATGGGGCATACTTTGTGAGCGAGCCGCTCAGCAGCGGTACCAGCAGCCACACCCTGACCATCCGAAACGTCCCGGCGGACAGGGTTTCCGACCCTGTCACGCTTGCCATCGACGGTGTGCAGAAAATGAACGATGTCTATCTCGTTGATGCGCAGGGCATCCGCGGCGAGCGGCAGTCCCTGATCGGCGTGCTGGATCAGACGCTGCCCGTCCATGCCGAGACGCTGGCGCAGCCTGACCGCGTGCTGAACATCGTGAAGACCGACGGCGGGGAACAGGGGTTGTCCGGCATCGCCTTCAATGTCTACTATGTGGGCTCGATGGCGGATTATCTCAGCGGTGCTCTGGACATCGGCCCTCGCCCGACGGACGCGGACATCATCAAATATGCGGAAAACAGCCTTCTTGTGGGCACGCTGACCACGGATGCCAATGGCAGGGCCTCTCTGAATTTCGGTACTACGGACGCTGTCTATCTGGTGAAGGAGCTGCCGCACACCGATGTCGCGGCGGTGATCAGGCCCTTCTTTGTCTGTCTGCCGGACTATTCCCGAGGGAATCCTGCCTATACCATCACGGCGTATCCCAAGAACAATGTCGTCAGCGACCAGCCGACCATCGAGAAGGATGTAATGAAGATCGGCAACAAGAGCGATACCTGCGCCGTGGGTCAGGATCATCAGTGGATCATCCGCACCTCGATCCCCAGGGGCATGGCCGATGGCAAGAGCTATGTCATCACGGATACGCTGGATCATCGCCTGCGCTACCGGCAGCTGGACAAGGTCGAGCTGGTGCAGACCACGGAAACGGATCCGGTGGGGACGGTTGTCCTGACGCTGACGGAGGATACGGATTATACCCTGACGGAGGATACGGCCATGGATGCAGAGGGCCACACGGTGGATCACTTCACCGTTGCGCTGACCGCTGCCGGCATCCGGAAGGTGGCGAGGGCGGTTGGCAATGCGCCGACGGACTTTGAGCTGCGCACCTGGTTCACCGCGCAGATCAATCGGGATGCCCAGATGGGCACGGCCATCCCCAATCAGGCACATATCGACTATACCAACAGCGTGGGAAAAACCTTCCATGTGGATTCCGATCAGCCCGAGGTACATACCGGCGGTGCACAGCTGAAGAAGGTGGACGCGGCTGATGAGAGCAGGACTCTTGCCGGCGCGACCTTTGCCGTTTACCGCATGGCGCTGCCGGATGAGATCGCCGCTGATACGGAGAACAGCCTGCCCCAGTTCCAGATCGGGGAGACGATCTATCGAATGGTGCAGGTGGCGTTCTATGACAACACTGACCTCACCGGCGATAAGGCCATGACCGTGACCACCGGCGCCGACGGCAAAGCCATCCTCTATGGCCTTGCCTATGGCGATTACTATCTCGTGGAGACGAAGGCCCCGGACGGCTATCGTCTCCTGCCGCAGCCCACGAAGTTCACGGTGAATGAAAGCAGCCATCAGGATGCTGCTGTGCTCACCATTGCGAACGCCGGCGGCGTGGCGCTGCCCACCACCGGCGGCACGGGCACCACGATCTTTACTGTGCTGGGCGCTGTGCTGGCCTGCACAGCGGCGGTGCTGCTGGTGACAAAGCGCCGCATGCGGAGCTGAGCAGGGAAGTGTCCATGTCCCGCTGCAGGGGGAGGAGAAAAGGGCATTTTCGGAAATTTTGTGCGATTGCGACAAAAACGCAGGCGACGGTTTGGGATGTTTATCGAAAATGCAGAGATAAAGGGAATTGACATTTCCGCAAAAGAGTCATACAATAGTTACAACATTTTGATAGCGCTTTAGCGCAGCAAAGAATTTTCGGAAAGGAGCCACGGCCATGATGAAGCAGTACATGTTCTGTGAAAATCATACGACCGCATCTGCATCCTGTGCAGAGGCTTCTTCTGCATGCACCGCTGCCTGCGCAAACGAGAATACTGTTATGCTGATGATGGGCGCCATTATGATGGCGTCCATTATTATTTTTGCTCTGGGCCTTATTGCCATTTCCCTGCTGGTATTGGTCATTATTAGCCTGCTGGGTATTCTGATTATTAAGGAAAAAGTGAATAGGCCAGATGTTTGGATCCATTGAATTGCTGTGATACAGTAAGCGGTTCCGCTCATTTGGCGGAGCCGCTTTTTTGTATAATTTTTCAGTTTTACTGAAAGCTCCACCTGTGGAGCCGGGGCGAAAGCGCCGGGCAACAGGAACATCACTTGTTATCAATTTGAAAAGGAGATAAGGAAAATGAAAAAGAAGTTTTTTGCATTCGTCATGGCAATGGTCATGGTAGTCGGCTGTCTCGCCGGCTGCGGCGGCGGCAGTGACAGCGGCGACGGCGGCGAGTCCGGCTCCGCAGTGGTGAAGATCGGCGGCATCGGTCCCCTGACCGGCAGCGCTGCTACTTACGGTCACGCCACCAAGAACGGCGCACAGATCGCCGTGGATGAGATCAATGCCCTGGGCGGCGTCCAGTTCGAGCTGAACTTCCAGGACGACGAAGGCGACCCCGAAAAGAGCGTCAACGCTTACAACAACCTGAAGGACTGGGGCATGCACGTGCTGTATGGCTGCACCACCACCGGATCCTGTGTGGCCGTGGCAGGCGAGACCTACTCTGACCGTTACTTCCAGCTGACCCCCTCCGCCTCCTCCTCCGACGTGACTGCCGGCAAGGACAACGTGTTCCAGGTCTGCTTCACCGACCCCAACCAGGGCGTCACCGCCGCTGAGTTCGTGAAGGCTCTGGGTACCGCCTCCAAGGTGGGCGTCCTCTATAACAACGGCGACGCTTACTCCACCGGTATCGCTGTGGCCTTCGCCGAGCATGCGGCTGAGCTGGGCCTCGAGGTCGTGGCACAGACCACCTTCCCCGATGACAGCAACACCGACTTCTCCGTGCAGCTGAATGAATGCAAGAACAACGGTGCCGAGCTGGTGTTCATGCCCATCTACTACACCCCCGCTTCCCTCGTTCTGGCTCAGGCCAAGGCCATGGGCTATGAGCCCCAGTTCTTCGGCGGCGACGGCATGGACGGCATCCTCTCCATGGAAGGCTTCGACACCGCTCTTGCCGAGGATCTGATGCTCATGACCCCCTTCAACGCCTCCGCTACCGACGACCGCACCGTGAAGTTCGTCACCACCTATACCGAGAAGTACGGCGCTGAGACCCTGAACCAGTTTGCTGCCGACGGCTATGACTGCATCTACGCCATCTACGAGGCATGGCAGGCAGCCGGCTGCACCACCGACATGTCCCCCGAGGATGTCTGCACCGCTCTGGTGGCGCAGTTCACTTCCTCCTCCTTCAGCGTGGACGGTCTGACCGGTTCCGGCATGACCTGGGGCACCAACGGCGAAGTCACCAAGGATCCCATGGTCGTCCAGATCAAGAACGGCGCTTACGTCACGATGTGATCGGTTTCTCTTCTTCATTATTCATAATAGCTTCCCCTTGACCCACCGGGTGAGAGGGCTGCCGGGAGACCGGCGGCCCTCGTCGCCCTGCGTGAGGGTGATGAGGATGGGGCTGTACCAGAGCCCGACCCTCCTTGCTCTCACGTGAGAAAGAAAAAAGAAAGCAGGTGTTTCCCTATGATGTCGATCCTGACCAACCTCATCAACGGTGTCAGCCTTGGCAGTGTGTATGCCATCATCGCACTGGGCTATACCATGGTCTATGGTATCGCCAAGATGCTGAACTTCGCCCACGGCGATGTCATCATGGTGG
>CAYPWQ010000113.1:0-4072 GCA_964414495.1 uncultured Oscillospiraceae bacterium | reverse complement strand
ATATCAAGTTTCTGATCCTCTATGTGGCGGCGCGGGTGGCCGAGCCCGTGCCCTTTGAGGATATGCTGGAGCTGACCATGTGCGACGACGGCTTCGGCTATTTCGATTTTTCCGACTGTCTTGCGGAGCTGGTTACTACCGAGCATCTGACGCTGAACGACGGATTCTATGCCATCACGGAGAAGGGCCTGCACAACAGCAGCATCTGCGAGAGCAGTCTGGCCTATCCCGTGCGCGTCCGCGCGGATCAGAAGCTGCGGGACTACAATGAAAAGCTGCGCCGCCGCAGTCTGGTGCGTGCCAGCGTGACCGAGCGGGACAACGGCACCTGCACCGCCGCACTCTCCTTCAGCGACGATGTGGCGAACCTGATGACGCTGGAGCTCATGGTGCCGAAGCGGGAGCAGGCGGAGGAGCTCTGCCGCCGCTTTCAGAAGGAGCCCACCGAATTTTATAACCGCCTGATCCGGCATCTGCTCTATGACGGACAGAAGTGAGGCGGCCGCTGTGACGGCGAAGCGGGAAGCGCCGCGCCGCCGCGCCGAGCTCGACACCCTGCGGGGCCTGACCCTTCTCAGCATGATCGCCTATCATGCCTGCTGGGATCTGGTGTACCTGTTCGGGCAGAACTGGGCGTGGTACCGTTCCGAGGGCGCCTATTGCTGGCAGCAGAGCATCTGCTGGACGTTCATCCTCCTCAGCGGCTATTGCTGGCAGCTGGGCCGGCATCAGCTCAGGCGGGGGCTGACGGTCTTTGGCGGCGGCGCACTGATCTCCGCCGTGACCTATCTTCTGATGCCCGCCTCCCGCATTTTCTTCGGCGTGCTGTCGCTGATCGGCGCGGCTATGCTGCTGACCATCCCGCTGCACCGCCTGTTCCGCCGGATCCCGGCGGCGCTGGGCGCGGCGGGCAGCTTTGCGCTGTTCCTGCTGCTGCGGGGCGTCAATGGAGGGACGGTGTGCTTTGGCCGTCTTGCTGCTCCCAAATGGCTCTACCGCGACTATTTCACCGCCTGCCTGGGCTTTCCGCCCGCGGGCTTTTACTCGTCGGACTATTTTTCCCTGCTGCCCTGGCTGTTCCTGTTCTTCACGGGGTATTTCCTTTACCGGCTCTTTCCCCGTGGCCCGGAGCGGCAGCTGCGTCTGCCCCTGGTGACGGCCATGGGCCGCCGGTCGTTCGAGGTATATCTGCTGCATCAGCCGGTGGTGTTCGGCCTGCTCAGTGCGGCGGATTTTCTGCGCCTGATCTGAGGGGCGCAAAACAGATCTTGACGGAGGGGAGGGGACTGCCATGGAGGAGCCGCGCGTCCGCATCAGCGACATTGCGGAGGAGCTGGGGCTCAGCACCGCCACAGTCTCCAACGTGCTGCACGGCAAGACGAAGAAGATCTCGGATGAGACGGTGCGCCGCGTCATGGCGCTCATCGAGGAGCGGGACTACATCCCGGGCGTGGCCGGGATGCTCATGGGGCAGAATCCCTCCCGCATCATCGGGGTCTTTCTCAACGACCACGAGAAGTACGAGGGCCACACCCTGGACGACAGCTTCATCGCCTCGTCCCTGAACGAGCTTTCCACGGAGATCGAGCGCAGCGGCCGCTTCATGATGGTGAAAAAGGCCCGCTGCGCGGAGGAGATCCTGCGCTTTGCCTCCATGTGGAACATGGACGGCATCGTGACCATCGGCTTCTGCCAGCAGGATTACCGGGATCTGCGCAGCCAGATGCGCATCCCCTTTGTGGTGTACGACGGCTTCTGCGACAAGCCGGAGCGCATCTGCAATCTGACCATCGACAATGTGGACGGCGGCCGTCAGGTGGGCCGCCATCTGCGGGAGCTGGGCCACCGGCGGGCTCTCTGTTTGTCCGACAATGCGCGGGGTGTGGATCAGGAGCGCTTTCTGGGCTTTCGGGAGGGCTTTGCCCCCGGCGAGGCGCAGCAGCTGCTGATCCCCATGCAGAAGGAGGAGCGCTGGGCGTTTTACCGGCGGGAGCTGCCGCGCCTCCGCGCCGTCACCGCGGTGTTCGCCGTGTCGGATTACTATGCCATGGATCTCATCGCCTTTCTGCACGGCGCGGGCATCGCCGTGCCGGGGGAGCTCTCCGTGGCGGGCTTTGACGATACGCCGCTTTGCCGCCTGTTCCGTCCCGCCCTCACCACGGTGAGCCAGCCGGGGGAGCTGCGGGCGCGTCTGGCGCTGGAAAAGCTGGAGGAGCTGCGCTCGAAAAAGGACGCGGGGACGGAGATCCGCCTGCCCGTGACGCTGACGGTGCGGGAGAGCACCGGCCCTGCGCGGGAATGACAGAAAACAGATGAACGTCTGCATTTGTGAAGCTGCACAAATGCAGGCGTTTCTTTTTGTGCAGGGTTACGCATTTAACCTTTGCAACCGCTTGGGACGGACGCTAGAATGAGGATGAAAACGTTGCCGAACCACAGGAGGGACTTCCCATGAAACGTGAACCCGGTTTTTTCAAAGCGGTCTGCGCCCTTGCCATCCCGGTGACGCTGCAATCCATGCTCCAGTCCTCCTTCAGCATCGTCGATCAGATCATGATCGGGCAGCTGGGGAGCGTCAGCGTGGCGGGCGTGGGTCTGGCCGGGAAATTTGCCTCGCTCTTCTCCGTCATCGTGGCCGCGGTGGGCGCAGTGGCGGGCATCATGATCTCGCAGTATCTCGGGCAGGGGAACCGCGCGGCGGTGCGGCGCAGCCTTTCCGTGAATCTGCTTCTGGCGGCGGGCATCGGCGGGATCTTCACTGTGCTCTGCATCCTGCTGCCGAAGCAGATCATGGGGCTTTACACGCGGGACGCCGACACGCTTCTCGCGGCAGCGGAGTATCTGGCCGTCATGGCAGGCAGCTTCCTGCCCCTCGCCGGGGCCACGCTGCTCTCGACCCTTCTGCGCTGCATGGAAAAGCCCCGCCTGCCCCTCTATGCCAGCATCGTCTCTGCGCTGCTGAATACGGGGCTGAACTATGTGCTGATCTTCGGCAAGCTGGGCCTTGCCCCCATGGGGGCAAGGGGCGCGGCCATGGCCACGGTGATCGCCCAGTGCGCCAACTTCCTGCTGATGGCGCTGCTGCTGCCGCGGCAGGATGCCCTCTTTGCGAAGGTGCCGGGAGAGAAGACCGCGACGGCGCGGCTCGACTGGCGGCAGTACCTTGCCATGCTGCTGCCCATTCTGGTGTGCGAGGGGCTCTGGAGCCTGGGCGAGAATGTCTATGCCGCCATTTACGGGCACATGGGCACAGCGTCCAGCGCCGCCATGACGCTGATGAATCCCGTGCAGGGCCTTGTGACCGGAGCGCTCTGCGGTCTGTCGCAGGCGGCGGCCATTCTGGTGGGCAGAAGGCTGGGCAGCGGCGAATTCGACGGGGCCTACGACGTGTCAAAGCGGCTGATGGGCTATACCCTGGCGGGGGCGGCGCTGCTGTCTGCGGCGGTGGTGCTGGGCCGCGGTGCCTATGTCTCCATCTATCAGGTGGAGGACGGCGTGAAGGCCCTGACCCGGCAGCTCATGATCGCCTATGCCCTGGTCGCGCCCTGCAAGGTGCTGAACATGGTGCTGGGGGGCGGCATCCTCCGCAGCGGCGGCAGAACGAAATACGTCATGCTCATCGACATCATCGGCACCTGGGGCTTCGGCGTGCCGCTGGGCTTGCTGGCGGCCTTCCGCTGGCAGCTCACGATCCCCTGGGTGTATTTCCTCCTGTCGCTGGAGGAGGGCGTGCGCCTTGCGCTCTCGCTGGCGCTGTTCCGGCGGCGGCGCTGGATGCGTCAGCTGGAGGCAGAGAGTTGAAAACGGCAAAAAGAAAGCGAAGGGAAACCATGTGGTCTCCCTTCGCTTTCCGTTTGAGAGGGGGAAAAGAAAAGTCAGTTTTTATTCTGCGTCCGCGTGGAGCTTCTTCTGCAGCCAGTCCTTGCCTTCCACGAAGCGGGAGACGATGAAGCTCACCACATAGTCGCCGGCGGAGTTGATCATGGTGGCGGGGGGATCCACCAGATTGCCGATGGCCACCAGGATGGGGAAGGCCAGCTCCATCTGGTTGGGGAAGAAGATGGAGCAGATG
>CAYPWQ010000112.1:0-4076 GCA_964414495.1 uncultured Oscillospiraceae bacterium | reverse complement strand
GTCAAAGTTGCTGCGGGGGAGCGTATAATAGACCAGCGTCGTCGCGCCCATGTCTGCCGCCTGCAGTGCCAGCAGCCTGCCCATGCCCGCCTGATCCACGGAGAGCAGCAGATCGACCTCCGCCGCCAGCTCGCTCACGGGGTCGCCGGAGGCAAACATCGGACGCGCGGCGGCCACAAAGAGGCCGCTGCACTTGGCATCCCGCAGGGCAGCCGCCGTGCCGGGAACGGCCTCGTGCAGCACCAGCGCGCCGAGTTTGCCGTTTTCCGTCAGGGTCTTCACGGTCTCCGCCACGGCCTCCGGCTCGGAGGCGAAGGTCTCGGGCCAGCAGACAGGCGGCAGGATATCCGTATTCTCAGCTGCCAGAGCTTCGGCGGCCTCTGCCGCCCGGGACTGGGTGGGTACATTGGTGATGATGCCGATCCCCGCTGCGGGGGAACAGCCTGCCGCGCCGAAGAGGAACGCGCAGGCGAGCAGTGCGCCAAACAGCCGCTTTTTCATGTTGAGCCTCCTTTTTGCCGGATGTTTATGTGTATGATGGTATATGCATTTATTCTGTTATAATTTTACTATAAAAAAACACAGCTCATTGTCAATAGGAACGGCATCCATTTTTTGCTGCCAAAGGGAACTGGCCGCCTGCCCTTGCATTTTGCGGTGCTTTGTGTATAATGTTGCTTTGGGTGCGTGCGGAGACTGCCGCGCCGCCCGAACATGTTTTGATGATAGGGGAGGCACATCCCATGTATGATAAGCTGGCGCGGATCTGCCGCGCATTCCGCATTCAGGGCGAATACCGGGGCTACGAGGAGATCAAGATCGGCAACGTGAACCGCACCTACCGGGTGGATTTCCGCACGGAGGACGGCGCAGACAAGTCCTATATCGTCCAGGCCGTGAATACCTATGTGTTCAAGGATCCTGTGAAGGTCATGGAGAACATCGACCATGTGACGGAGTATATCCGCCGCAAGCAGCCGGAGAAGGTGGCGCTGCACTTTCACCACACAGCGGAGCGGCACACCTATCTCTTTGACGGGGACGACTTCTGGCGCCTGTTCAATTTCATCCCCTCCAGCACCTATAACGCGTGCAGCGACCTGACCGTGGTGCGGAATGCGGGCGCGGCCTTTGGCGAGTTCCAGATGCTGCTCTCGGATTTCGACGCCGCCATGCTGCACGTGACCATCCCCGGCTTCCACGATACCCGCCGCCGCTACGAGACGCTGGAGCGCCATGCAGCGGAGGATCCCTGCGGCCGCGCAGCGGAGGTGCAGGAGGAGCTGCGCTGGCTCTTCTCCGTGAAGGACACGGCCTGCCGCCTGACGGATCTGCACAACGAGGGGAAGCTGCCCCTCCGCGTGACCCACAACGACACCAAGATCAACAACGTCCTCTTTGAAAAGGACGGCAGCCGCCCTCTGGTGGTCATCGATCTGGACACGGTGATGCCCGGTCTCGTGGGTCACGATTTCGGCGACGCTATCCGCTTTGCCGCCAACCGCGTGGCGGAGGACAGTCCCGAGGCCGACCGCGCGGGCGTGGATATGGATATCTTCCGCGCCTTTTCCGAGGGCTTCCTGATGAAGACCGCCGCCACCCTCACCGAGACGGAGCTGGACACGCTGGCCATCAGCTGCTTTGCCCTTGCCTGCGAGCTGGCAACCCGCTTCCTCGACGACTATATTCTGGGCGATCCCTATTTCAAGATCAATTATCCGCAGCATAATCTGGTGCGCACCCGCTGTCAGGTAGCGCTGGCGAAGGATATGCTGGAAAAGCTCCCCGACATGGAGCGGATCGTCCGCGAGTGCGCGGCCAGGTATCGCTGAGACCGGCGGGATACGAGCTCACTGCTTCGAAAAACAACAAGCGCCTGTACCGCATGGTACAGGCGCTTTTCTTTTTTGATTCGCGGCGCTCCGTCGCCGCTCACAGGATCAGCAGCAGACCGAGGGCGATGAGCAGCTCGTCATCCGCCTTTTCCTCCAGCAGAAAGAACAGCAGCACGAGCAGCAGCAGATCCCCCGTGTCCACATCCTCCAGATGAAAGCGGGTCAGGAGACGGCGCAGGGGCGTGCCCCCGTCGCCCTCATGCCGCCCGCCGAGACCCAGCATCTGCTGGATGCGCTCCACCGGCGAGCCGTTCCCGCCGCCCGTCGGCGGCGGGGAACCGGCGGGTCTGCTTTCCGGCTGAGACGCGCCGGGAGAGGACGCTTCCACGGGGAGATAGGGCGCGTCATCCTGCGAAAGATAGCGGTTATACATGCGTCCTCATTCCTCCAGTCCCGAAAAGAAGTGCTTTCCCATGCGGATCAGGCGGGCGATGCGGATGGCGCGGCCCACCTTCTCCTGCTTTTCCGCCCGGAGATAGGGCTTCAGCGCCAGCAGCAGCTGCGAGGCCGGGGTGCTCTCGCCGGACTGCATCTCCTGCAGCAGCGGCAGAAAGCGGCTGAGGGCCTGCGGGTCCAGCCCCGCTGCTTCTCCGCCGCCGGATGGGGGCGGGGGAGAAGCGGGCGGCGGTGCGGCAGCGCCGGAGGGAGCCTGCGTGCCGCCGGAAAGACTCTGCGCCAGCTGCATGATCTGCGCCATGCTGCCGGGGTCATTCAGTATGGAATTGAGCTTTTCATCAAAGTCCGACACGCCCGCACCTCCCGCCCTGTCTTACATCCCCATGCTGCGCCGGATGCGCTCGGCCAGCGCCGCCCCTTCCTCGCTCTGCATCAGCTGCTGCACCAGCTGCGCCATCTGCGCGGTGTCGCCCCGGGCCGCCGCGCCCGCCGCATTTTTCAGCGCCGCGCCGCCGTCGCCCTGGGTCAGCAGCTGCATCAGCCGCGCCCCGTCCGCTGACCGCATGAGCTGCTCCAGCGCCGCGCGGTCGTTTTTCAGCTTTTCCATGATCTCCTGTGCGTTCCGCTCCATCCTGCTCCTCCTTGCATCCTGACTTCACGGCAGTATATGCCGCGGCGAAGAAAAACGTTCCCGCCGGAAAAGCGGATTGCCAGCGGATGTTTTCTGTGCTACAATATTTGTTCAGAAACCATCGTCCGGGAGGAACACGCCATGAAGCAGCCGCAGCAGATCAGCGAGATCATTGGGATCCTGAAGGAGCTCTATCCGGATTCCCTCTGTTCGCTGCAATATGAAAAGCCCTATGAGCTGCTGTTCGCGGTGCGCCTTTCCGCCCAGTGTACGGACGCGCGGGTGAATCTGGTGACCCCGGCGCTCTTCGCCCGCTTCCCGACGCTTCAGAGCTTTGCCGAGGCCGATCCCGCGGAGGTGGGGGAGTATATCCACTCCTGCGGCTTTTACAACAGCAAGTCGAAGGATCTGGTGGCCTGCGCGCAGATGCTGCTGGAAAAGCACGGCGGCCGCGTGCCCGACACCATGGAGGAGCTGACGGCTCTTCCCGGCGTGGGCCGCAAAACGGCGAACCTGATCCTGGGCGACGTGTACGGCCAGCCCTCCTATGTCTGCGACACCCACTGCATCCGTATCACGGGCCGCCTCGGTATCACGGACGGCAGCCGGGATCCCCAGCAGGTGGAGCGTCAGCTGCGGCTGGCCCTGCCGCCGGAGGAGAGCGGCAATTTCTGCCACCGCATGGTGCTGTTCGGCCGCGACACCTGCACGGCCCGCAGTCCCAAATGCGCCGCCTGCCCGCTGCGGTCGCTCTGCGACGGCGCGGCAGACTGAGCCCGCACGAATATCGAAGAAAGGAGGGCCACGGATATGGAACGGCCCCTTGCAGACGAGATCCGCCCGAAGTCGCTGGACGAGGTGGTGGGTCAGCGCCATCTGCTGGCAGAGGGCGCGGTGCTGCGCCGCATCATCGAAAGCGGCGTGAACGCCAACCTGATCTTTTACGGGCCCTCCGGTACCGGAAAGACCACGGTTGCCAACCTCATTGCGGAGCGGACGAACCGCCGCCTCTACCGCTTGAACGCCACCACCGCGAGCCTGCAGGATATCAAGGACATCATCGCGGACGTGGGAACGCTGATGGCGCCCGGCGGTGTGCTGCTGTATCTGGATGAGATCCAGTATTTCAACAAAAAGCAGCAGCAGAGCCTGCT
>CAYPWQ010000111.1:0-4076 GCA_964414495.1 uncultured Oscillospiraceae bacterium | reverse complement strand
AGGAGGGGCGAAACATGGCGAAGAAGGAAGACAAGACCAACGTCATGCGGACGCTGGAGCAGAAGGGTATCCCCTACACGCCCCACAGCTATCCCTGCGAAAACGGCGCGGTGGACGGCGTGACCGTGGCGGGCCTCATCGGGAAGGACCCGGGGCAGGTGTTCAAGACGCTGGTGACCCGGGGCGCCGGCGGGGGCTATTATGTGTTCGACATCCCCGCGCCGGAAACGCTGGATCTGAAAAAGGCGGCGAAGGCCGTGGGGGAAAAGTCCATCGCCATGCTGAAGAGCGCCGAGCTGCTGCCTCTGACGGGCTATGTCCACGGCGGGTGCAGCCCCATCGGCATGAAAAAGCCCTTCCCCACCGTCTTTGACGAGACGGCGGAGCTCTGGGATACCATCGTGGTCAGCGCCGGACGCATCGGCGCGCAGGTGGAGGCCGACCCCGCGGCGCTCATTGCCCTTGCGAATGCGTCTACTGCCGATCTCACCGTGGAGGGCTGAGAGATGGTGCTTTCCATCGACGAAGTGGGCGAGATCCTGGAGCGGCTGATGGCCGAGCTGCCGGAGGGCATCTGGGAGGGACTCAACGGCGGCGTCTGCCTGCGGGAAGAGGAGCGCCGTCCCGACGGGCCGGACGGCGAGCATATGGTGCTGCTGGGCGAGTATTTTGCCAGCAGCACGCTGGGATACTATATCAACATCTATTACGGCTCGTTCCTGACCCATTTTGCCCGGAGCCCCCGGGAGGCGTGGGAGCGGCAGCTGCGCGAGACGCTGCACCACGAGCTGACCCATCATCTGGAGCGGCGCTGCGGCTGCCGGGATCTGGAGCTGGAGGACGAGCGGCAGAAGCAGGCGCTGCGTCAGGCAGAGGAACGCCGGTCCGCCCTGCGGCTGCGCCGCCGGGGCTTTCGCGGCGATCAGGACTGAGAGAGAAGAGAGAGGAGCGCACACATGACGAGCTGGCAGCAGACGGTGCTGGAGCAGTTTCAGATCCGGAAATCGAAGCGGCAGAAGGAGGCCTTCCGAGCCTTCCTTTGCGACGAACTGACAAAGCGGGGCTACGAGCCCCGGATCGAGGGTGGGTTCTCGAAAAACGTGGTGGCGGGCGAGCCGGAGACGGCGAAGCTGCTCTTTACCGCCCATTATGATACCTGCGCGGTGCTGCCGGTGCCGAATTTCATCACGCCGCGGAACATGGTCTGGTATCTGCTGTATCAGATGCTGCTGGTGGCGCTGATCTTCGCGCTGGGCATCGCAGCGGAGGTGGGGCTCCTGCTCTGCTGGGACGACTGCCCCCTCTGGGCGGCGATCGGCGTGATGTACGCGGTGATCCTCTTCTGCAGCTGGTGGATATTGGCGGGCCCTGCCAACCGACGCACCGTCAACGACAACACCAGCGGCGTGCTGACTCTGCTGGAGATCGCAGAGACCCTGCCGCCGGAGCTGCGGCAGGATGTGTGCCTGGTGTTCTTCGATAACGAGGAGCTGGGGCTTCTGGGCTCCGGCGCGTTTGCGAAAGCGCACCGGGCGGCGCAGAAGGATGCGCTGACGGTGAATTTCGACTGCGTCAGCGACGGAGACAGTCTGCAGTTTTTCCCCGCCCGGGCGGTGAAGGGAGAGGAGGAGACCCTGGCCGCGCTGGAGCGCGCCTTTTCCGCGGACGGCGGCAAGGACGTGGAGGCCGTGCGGGGCTTTGGCTTCTATCCCTCCGATCAGGCGAAATTCCGCCGGGGCGTGGGCGTCTGCGCACTGAAGAAAAAGCCCCTCATCGGCTACTACATGGATCGCATCCACACGGGGCGCGACACCGTGCTGATGGAGGAGAATCTGCATCAGCTGGCCGCTGGCGCGGTGCGCCTTGCGGAGACCTTACAGGAAAACAATGAAAAATTAAGTTGACATAAAAAATTGATTCCGCTACGCTGTGCATGGAGAGGGCCGCGGCCGTCTCAAGCGCAGCAAACAGGAGGCTTTGCCCATGCAGGACAAGATCACCGTAAGAGGTGCAAGAGAAAACAATCTGAAAAACATCGACGTGGAGATCCCGCGCAACAGTCTCACCGTCGTGACGGGTATCAGCGGCAGCGGCAAATCCAGCCTTGCCTTTGATACCATTTACGCCGAGGGCCAGCGCCGGTATGTGGAGAGTCTCAGCTCCTATGCCCGCATGTTTCTCGGCCAGATGGAGAAGCCGGATGTGGACGCCATCGACGGGCTTTCCCCCGCCATATCCATCGACCAGAAGACCACCAGCAAGAATCCCCGCTCCACCGTGGGCACGGTGACGGAGATCTATGACTATCTGCGCCTGCTGTGGGCGCGGGTGGGCACCCCCCACTGCCCCAAGTGCGGCCGGGAGATCCGCCAGCAGACCGTGGATCAGATCGTGGATCAGGTGCTGGCGCTGCCGGAGGGCACGCGGGTGCAGATCCTGGCCCCCGTGATCCGGGGCAAGAAGGGCGAGCATACCAAGGTGTTCGAGGATGCCCGCCGCAGCGGCTATGTCCGCGTGCGGGCAGACGGGCTGCTGTACGATCTGGGCGCGGACGAGATCAAACTGGAGAAGAACAAGAAGCACAGCATCGAGATCGTGGTGGATCGCATCGTGATCCGCCCCGACCTGACCCAGCGCCTGACTGACAGCGTGGAGACCGCCTCCGCCCTTTCCGGCGGCACGGTGGTGGTGAATCTGCTGCGGGAGGAGCAGGATCTGCTCTTCAGCCAGAACTATGCCTGCGAGGACTGCGGCATCTCCATCGAGGAGCTGGAGCCGCGGCTGTTTTCCTTCAACAATCCCTATGGCGCGTGTCCCGCCTGCTCGGGTCTCGGCTATCAGCTGAAGATGGATCCGGCGCTCATCGTGCCGGATCAGCGCCTCAGCATTCTGGAGGGAGCTATCACCGCCAGCGGGTGGAGCAACATCCGGGGCGACGGCATCTCCCGCATGTATTTCGAGGCTCTGGCCAAGAAATACCATTTCAGCCTCCGCACGCCCTTCGGTGAGCTGCCGGAGGAGATCCGTGATATCATTTTTTACGGCACGAATGGCGAAAAGCTGGAGCTGGAATACGATCAGCCCCGGGGCAAGGGCGTGCTGCATCAGGCATTCGAGGGTATCTGCAACAATCTTCAGCGCCGCTATCAGGAGACCCAGAGCGACGGCGTGAAGAAGGAACTGGAGGAGACCATGGCGGAGTGCCCCTGCCCGGAGTGCCGGGGCCGGCGGCTGAACCGCTCGGCGCTTGCCGTCACCGTGGGCGGCACGGACATCGACAGCTTTACGAGGAAGTCCGTCACCGACGCACTGCGCTTCACGGAGGAGCTGCGCTTTGACGGGGCGGAGCAGCTCATCGCGGCCCCCATTCTGAAGGAAGTGAAGGCCCGTCTGGGCTTTTTGCAGAGCGTGGGTCTGGAATACCTGACCCTCAGCCGCGCGGCGGCCACCCTTTCCGGCGGCGAGAGCCAGCGCATCCGCCTTGCCACCCAGATCGGCAGCAGTCTCATGGGCGTGCTGTACATTCTGGACGAGCCCTCCATCGGCCTGCACCAGCGGGACAACGACCGCCTGCTGGACACCCTGCGCCGTCTGCGCGACATCGGCAATACCCTGATCGTGGTGGAGCACGACGAGGATACCATGCGGGCGGCGGACTGGCTCATCGACGTGGGCCCCGGCGCGGGCATCCACGGCGGCGAGATCGTGGCTGCCGGCACACCGGAGCAGGTGGCGGCCGATCCCCGCTCCCTCACCGGCATGTATCTTGCGGGGAAGAAGGGCATCCGTGTCCCGACCGAGCGGCGCAGCGGCAGCGGGAAATTCCTCACCGTCCGCGGTGCGCGGGAGAATAATCTGAAAAACATCGATGTCACTATCCCTCTCGGCACCTTTACCTGCGTCACCGGCGTCAGCGGCAGCGGCAAGAGCTCGCTTGTCAACGAGATCATTTTCAAGCGCCTCGGCGCGGATCTGAACCGCATGAAGGTGCGCCCCGGCGCGCACGACGCCATGGAGGGCGAGGAGCATCTGGACAAGATCATCGATATTGACCAGAGCCCCATCGGAAGAACGCC
>CAYPWQ010000110.1:0-4096 GCA_964414495.1 uncultured Oscillospiraceae bacterium | reverse complement strand
GGGCGGCGCTGAGCAAGCTGTTGGATTTCGTGACGCTGTTCCCCCATTACTTTGTGGGCAGCAACGCGGATCTGCCCATCGTGGGCGGCAGCATCCTGAGCCACGAGCATTTTCAGGGCGGGCGCTACTGCTTCCCGCTGGAAAAGGCCCCCGTGGAAACGGCGCTGCGCTTCCGGGGCTTTGAGGACGTGGACGCGGGCATCGTAAGATGGCCCATGAGCGTGATCCGCCTGACCTGCGCGGATCGGGAGCGGCTGACCGAGCTGGCCGACCGGATCCTCCGCTCCTGGCGGGGCTACACGGACGAGACCGCGTTTATTCTCGCCCGGACAGGCGGCGAGCCCCACAACACCATCACCCCCATCGCCCGCCGCAGAGGACCCAGCTACGAGCTGGATCTGGTGCTGCGGAACAATATCACCACCGACGAGCACCCGCTGGGCGTCTATCACCCTCACGCGGAGCTGCACCACATCAAGAAGGAGAACATCGGTCTGATCGAGGTCATGGGTCTGGCGATCCTGCCCGCCCGCCTGAAAACAGAGCTGGCAGCACTGGAGGAGGCCATCCTCTCCGGCGCGCCGCTGACCGGCGAGCTGGAGAAGCACGCTCCCTGGGCGGAAGAGCTGAAGAAGAAATATCACTTCACCCGGGACAACATCACCGGCATCCTGCGCGATGAGGTGGGACAGGTCTTTTCTCAGGTGCTGACCCACGCGGGCGTCTATCAGCGGAACGAAACAGGAAAAGCCGCATTTCTGCGGTTTGTGGAGCATGTGAATCAGGAGGTATAAGAGATGAAGGTTCTGGTCAGCGGCGGCGTGGGCTACATCGGCAGCCACACGGTCGTGGAGCTGCTGCATGCCGGTCATAATGTGACCATCGTGGATGACCTGTCCAACGCCAGAGCGGATGTGATCGACCGCATCGAAACGATCACCGGAAAGCGCCCCGCGTTCTTCCCGCTGGACTGCAAGGACGGGGCGGGTCTGCGAAAGGTCTTTTCCACTGAACAATTTGATGCCGTCATCCACTTTGCCGCATACAAGGCAGTGGGCGAAAGCGTCAGAAAGCCCCTGCCCTACTATCGGAATAATCTGGACAGCACCATGACGCTGCTGGAGGTCATGGAGGAATTCGGCTGCAAAAAGTTCGTGTTCTCCTCCTCCGCCACGGTCTATGGCCCCTGCAATCCCCATCCGTACCGCGAGGAGATGCCCGCCCTCCAGTCCTCCAGCCCCTATGGCTGGACAAAAGTAATGAACGAGCGGATCCTGACGGATTATGTGACCGCGCACCCGGATTTCTGCGCCGTGCTGCTGCGGTATTTCAACCCCATCGGCGCCCATCCCTCCGGTCTGCTGGGGGATGATCCCAACGGGATCCCCAACAATCTGATGCCCTACATCTGCCGTGTGGCCGCGGGGCAGCTGGAAAAGCTGACGATCTTCGGCGGCGACTATCCCACACCGGACGGCACCTGCCAGCGGGATTACCTGCATGTGGTGGATCTGGCGGTGGGACATCTGAAGGCGCTGGAATACGCCGCGCAGCATGAGGGTGTGGAGGCGATCAATCTGGGCACCGGCAACGGCATCTCCGTGCTGGAGCTGGTCCACGCCTTTGAAGCGGCCAACGACATGCAGCTGCCCCATGTGATCGGGCCCCGCCGGGAGGGAGATCTGCCCGCCTTCTGGGCGGACGCGGCCAAGGCCCAGCGGCTCCTCGGCTGGCGCGCCACCCACACGGTGGAGGATATGTGCCACAGCGCCTGGGATTTCGCCCGGAAAAGCGCGGATCGGTAAACATTTTACAGCAAAGAAGGTCTTTTCATGTCCCCTGTCAAGCCCCGCACCTCTGTTCTCTCCCGCATCCCGCTCTACCTTGTAGGCGCGCTCCTGCTGGGATTCGGGATCGTCCTCTGCGTCAAATGTGAGCTGGGCGTTTCGCCCATCAACAGCGTCCCCTATGTGGCCACGAAGCTCGTCCCGCTGAGTCTGGGAACGCTCAGCATCCTGTTCTATCTCATCAATATCGCCGTCGAGCTGCTGCTGAGCGCACGGGCGCAGTATCTCCGCATCCTCCTGCAGCTGCCGGTCTCCCTGCTGTTCGGGCTGGTCATCGACCTGTGGGACGCTCTGCTCCCCTCTGCCGAAGGACTCGCCATACGCATCGTTTTCCTGTGCGGCAGTCTGTTTTTCACCGCTTTCGGCATCATGCTGATCGTGGCCATGCATCTGGTGCCCGATCCGCCCACCGGGGCGGTGCAGACCATCAGCCGCGCCGTGAAGCGGCCCATGGGCTCGGTGAAGATCGTCTACGACTGCTCCTGCGTCGCCGCTTCCCTGCTCATCGGTCTTATCGGCACGCACCGGATCATCGGCTTCGGCGTGGCCACCCTTGCCTCTGCCATCTGCGTGGGGCGCATCCTCGCCTTTTTGCAGGGCACGGCGGGCAAATGGCTGGCGCGATATTTTCCTACGCCGGAGGGCTGAAGCTTCAGTCTCTCCCCGCGGCGGACCGTGAAGCGAAAGTACTTCACGCAAAAAGAAAAAACGGCTTCATCGCCGTTTTCCTTATCAGAATCAAAAACGCGGCGTGCCCATGGGCGCACCGCGTTTTTGATCTGTTTTGCTATTATGATGTTTTTTCGGTCTCGCTCCCGTCCTTTTCCGCCTCCGGGCCGATGACCTTTTCCAGAGAATCCAGAAACAGGGGCAGCGCGGCGTTTTTGGAGTCTCCATACCAGACCGCGCCGAAATCCAGGCAGTCCTTTTTAATGGGGAAAAATACGATATGATCGGCGGGGCAGAAGGTAAAGGAGCAGGTGCGGGAGGGCAGGACAGAAACGCCCATCCCGGCCTCCACCTGCATGACGATGGAGGCAAACTGTCGGGAGATCATCTGGTTCTGGATCGTGAAGCCGGCCTCGCGTGCGGCCTCCTGCGCCATAGAGCGAAACCCCGGCGAGGTACTGTCGTCGATCAGGAGGAACGTCTCGTTCTCCAGCAGGGCGTAATCCCTGCCGCCGGACAGGGCAAAGGGATGCTCCCTGTGCACTGCGACGCAGAGATCCTCCTGTCAGAGGACCGTATACGAGGGCATGCGCTCCTGCGGCAGCGCAGGGGCATTGATCCAGGCAAAGGCCACGTCGATATCGCCGTTTCCCAGCGCGGTCTTCAGCTCCTTCAGTGTCCCGTAATAGCACTCCTGTGCCACATCGGGATAGAGCCGGCGGAATTCCAGCATGATGCGCGGAAGAACAGGCTGGAAGGCGTCGATATAGCCGATCTTGATGCTGCCCCGCAACCCCGCCTGCGCCCGCAGCACCTGCTGCTCCACGCTGTCCAGCTTACTGAAGATCTCCGGGCAGGCGCTCTGCAGGATCTTTCCCGCCGGGGTCAGGGTGACAGAGCGGGAGCTCCGCTCGAACAGCGTGACGCCCAGCTGCTTTTCCAGATCCGCGATCTGCTGGCTCAGCGCCGGCTGGGCAATATAGAGATTCATGGCGGCCTTTGTAAAATTCAGGCATTTTGCCAGCTCCATGAAATAGCGCAGCTGACGGGTATGGATATCCAGACAGATCGCCCCCTTCCCAATTGCCGCATATCCATGCGATTTCCGATTCCTGCCATACTTTCTGTGATAATTATAATGGAATCGAAATGGGAAGTCAACGAATCATGGCTCCAGCGATAAGCTCTATTGATAGGTAAATTTAATAGAACTATAAGCATTCTCTTTCAACCGCCGCCTCGCCACGGCGGCGCGGCAGAGGCAGAATGCCGTTGCTTTTCATCGCCGCCCGTGGTATGATACATAGGAAGCTATCTTTTATCGGAAAGGAGCGGGTGATGGAAAACGCAAGAATCTCGATCCTGGTGAAAAAATCCTCTCTGGTCTTCGACAAGCTCTCCAACCAGCTGCTGACCCCCTATGACCTGACCGGCAGTCAGTTCAAAATCCTGATGATGCTGTATCATACGCCGGAGGGCAGTCTTCGGCAGACAGACATCGAGGCGAAGTTCTCCATGACCAATCCCACCGTCACCGGCCTTGTGCAGAAGCTGGAGATCAAGGGGCTGGTGCGGCGGGT
>CAYPWQ010000109.1:0-4099 GCA_964414495.1 uncultured Oscillospiraceae bacterium | reverse complement strand
GGCGGCCAGGATCGCCAGCGCCCGCAGCCAGCCCTGTTCCGTCATCACCGCTATGGCACCAAAGGTGCCCACGGCGTTCTGGGGGTGGCCGCTGGGGAAGGAATAACCCGTGGCCTCTGCCCGGGCAGACTCCACAATGGTGAAGGAGGGATCCTGCACCCAGGGGCGGGGGATGCGGAAGCAGAGCTTACAGAACTGGTTGATGACCGTGCCGAAAAAGCCCACCGTCATCAGGTAGTACCCCTCCCGCTTGTTCACGCACCAGAACATCAGCAGCGCCAGCACCAGAAATCCGGCCTCCGCGCCGAGATAGGTGACGATGCTCATCACCCCGTCCAGCCACGGTGTACGGATCCCCTCCAGCAATCGCAGAAAACCCATGGGCTCTCCCCTCCTGAACTGTTTTTTCTTATTTTACCACACTCCCGCCGGTTTGAAAAGCCCCCCCCTGTGCGGAAGCGTCCGTCTGCCGAACTTGCAGTGAAGGCCGGAATGTGATAGGATAGCAGTCAGACAACAGACAACGGGGGAACACACATGCTGGATCACAAGGGCTTCGATCTCTGGGCAGACAACTATGACAAAAGCGTCGGCCTCTCCGACGAGGACAACACCTATCCCTTTGCCGGATATAAAGCGGTTCTGAACGCCATCTATGGCCGGGTGCTGTGCGCCGGCGCGGAGAAGGTGCTGGACATCGGCTTTGGGACGGGGACGCTGACGGCGAAGCTCTATGCGGCGGACTGCCAGATCTATGGGCAGGATTTTTCCGACCGGATGCTGGCTCTGGCGCAGGAGAAGATGCCGAAGGCCCAGCTGCTCTGCGGCGATTTCTCCGCCGGGCTCGCAAAGCTGCTCACGGAGCAGCGATACGACGCCATCATCGCCACCTACTCCCTGCACCATCTGACGGACGCGCAGAAGGTCACATTTCTGCGGGAGCTGCTGCCGCTGCTGCGGGAGGGCGGCTGCCTTTACATCGGGGATGTGGCCTTTGAAAACCGCGCGGCGCTGTGTGCCTGCCGGGAGGAGGCGGGGGAGCTCTGGGACGACGAGGAGATCTACTGCGTCTATGACGAGCTGCGGGCCCACTTCCCCGCCCTGCGATTTGAAGCGTTTTCCCCCTGCGCAGGACTTCTGACACTGCAAAAATAAGATCCGGGCCGCTTTTCCCGGGCAAATGCGGCGATGCATTGACAGATCCCGCCGCCGCATGATAAGATGAGAAAAACCAGAAAAAAGGAGGTGGACAGAATGCGTTTTCCCCTGCCGATCAGAACAGGTGTCATTCTGTCCGCCGCGTAAGCGCCCTCTTGCCGCGGGCCGTATCGTCGCCTCTGATCGAATCAGGGGCGACTTTTTTGCGCCCAAAATCTGAAAACGAAGAGGAGCGTTATGATGGAACTGGAGCGATTATTCAAAGAGCTGCGCTTTCCCGGCGATATCCAGCGGGCGATCCGCCGGAAGCTCCGTCGGGACGGCCAGCAGGTGGCAGAGCTGACAAAGACCGCCTATGCAGGCGAGGCCCCGGACTTTCCCCTGCGCCGGCAGCGGCCGCTGATGCGTCTTGCCGTTGTCGTCTGCCTGCTGCCGGAGAAATTTGAGGACTACCGGGCGCGGGGCATCCCGGAGGCGGTGATCCTCGATACCTTCCGGGATGTTTCCCTGCGGGCCCGCCTGTACCGCGAACGCAGCGGCAGGGCGGGGCTCTCGGAGGAGGATGTCATTTGGCTGCGCCACATCATGCAGGTCGCGCTTTTTCAGCTGGGCGCGCTGCAATTCCAGCCCTTCTCCATGGTCTATCTGGATGAGGAGACGCTGGGTGAGCCATACATGCGCTTCCCGGCAGAGGTGAAGCGGGCGCTTCCTGCCGGGACTCCCGTGCTGAACTGTCACATCCCGCAGGGCACGGATCTGCGGGCGCAGTCGGTGGAGCAGTCTTTTTCGCTGGCGCGGCAGTTTTTTGCCGCCCACTTTCCGGCCGTGCCCTTCCGGGTCTTTTTGTGTTACAGCTGGCTGCTCTATCCGCCCATGACGGCGCAGCTGCTGGAGGGCTCCCGCATCCGGCAGTTTGCCGGACGCTTCCGGATCATCGGCAGCTGTCCAGACCCGGAGCAGGCGCGGGAGAATCTGTCCGGCGAGGCCACTGCACTGCAAATTCTGGCGGCGCAGCAGCCGGGAGCGCTGGGCTTTGCCTGCGGCGTGATCCCGCTGTGATGTGCAGAAAACAGGAAAAGGGCGCGGCCGACTGGCCGCGCCCTTTTCCAGGGAGAAAGATCCATGATACTTATTTAATAAAGCCGAACACGTTCAGGATGACCACCACCATGAGTGCGGGCACCACGAAGCAGATGCAGAACTTATCCCACTTGCTGAGACGGCCATTCTCGCCGTTGTTGGTGAGCTCAGCCTCGTAGTCCTTCCACTTCCAGATGCGGGAGACGAACAGGCACACCATGATGCAGCCGAGAGTCATCAGCACATAGGCGCTGAAGCAATCCAGCCAGTCATAGAGGCCATATCTGGCGATCTCGCCGAAGTAGGGCCAGGGAAGCTTGAAATCGCTCATGGGACCAAAGCCCAGCGCCACCAGCACGTTGCCGATGCCGATGATGACGGTGAGCAGCAGCGTCGCCTTCTTGCGGCCCAGCTTCAGCTTGATCTCCGCCGTGCGGATGTTGATCTCGAAGAAGCTGAACAGGGACGAGACCACCGCGAAGATCAGAGCCAGGAAGTAGAACGAGCCAATGACGCGGCCGAAGGGCAGCGACAGGAACAGACCGGACATGACCTCGAAGATCAGGGCGGGGCCCGCCTGCACGTCGATGCCGGCGCCGAAGGCGGAGGGAATGATGACAAAGCCGCCCAGCAGAGCCGCCGCCGTGTCGGCGAAGCTGACGAACAGTGCGTCGCTGCGGAGGTTATTCTTCTTGGGGATATTGGCGCCCAGGGTCACGAACAGGCTCCAGCCGATACCCACGGAGAAGAGCACCTGTGTCACGGCGTCTGCAAAGGACTTGACGGTGAACTTGCTGAAATCGGGCAGCAGGTAATACTTCAGGCCCTGCACCGCGCCCTCGTTGATGCAGCAGGCATAGACACCGCAGATGATGAGCAGCACGAACAGCAGGGGCATCATGTACTTCGAGAGCTTTTCCACCGTGTTGGTGATGCCGAACACCAGCATCACGGACACGAAGATCAGCAGCCCCACGGCCCAGAGGATGGACTGCACGGGGTCGCTGGTAAAGTTCTGGAAGAACACGGCGGGGTCGCCGCCGAAGTCGCCCACAAAGATGAACTGCGCGAGGTAGCGCAGCACCCAGCCGCCGACCACCACATAATACATGTTGATCATCAGGGTGCAGAGGTTGCCCATCCATCCCACGAAGCCCCACTTGGGGTTGATCCGCTCGAAGGCCGTGACCGTGTCTGCCGCGCTGTGACGGCCGATGGCCGTTTCCATTTCCACCATGGGCTTGGCCAGCAGCAGCACCACCAGGATGTACACCACCAGGAACACACCGCCGCCGCCGCGATAGGCGAGGTACGGGAACTTCCACATATTGCCGAGGCCGATGGACGCGCCCACGGCCACCATCAGATAGCCAAAACGGGAACCCCACTGACCGACTTCACTTCCGTGCTGTTGAGATTTCGGTTCGTTCGACATCTTTCTTTCCTCCTTGCGCTTTTTTGATCGCCCGACGGACTGCCGCGGCCCCTGCCGCCGCGTCCGCGCCCTCTCCTTCCCCAAGGGGCGGAGCAGGCTCATCGATCCGATATGCATTTTCTACATGCACATTATTATACTTCTGCATGACAGAGAATTGAATGCAGAATAGTGTTTAGAACAGATTCTATACTATACTTCATAAAAAATCCGGCAAATCCATGGGTTCCATGGGTTTGCCGGATCGACACTGTCATTAAAAGGAAGTAGATTTCTCTGTTTTTACCAAAAAATTTTCGCCGCCTTCGTCAAAATAACAACGAAGTGAGCGGGGCAGCTCAACGCCGTTGTGCAGCTTTCTCAATTCTTCTCTGCCACAAAGGCACGGAGGAACTTGGGCATCATATCCTCCGCATAGCGGGTCAG
>CAYPWQ010000108.1:0-4114 GCA_964414495.1 uncultured Oscillospiraceae bacterium | reverse complement strand
CGGCGCTCGCCGACGTAGAGGTAGCAGTACACACTCCGCTGCTGGAATATCCCGGGCAACTGGTGGCGAGGCAGGTCGTTTCGCCGCAGGATCTCCTCGTCCGGCAGCAGTATCTGCGGCGAGACGGACAGCGCTTCGGCGATCTCGTAGACGGTGAAAATGTCGATGGCCACGCCGCCCTTTTCATACTTGGAAATGCAGGCCAAACTGCGGCGCAGCCGCTGCGCCAGCTCCTTCTGCGTCATGTTTTGCAGTTTGCGGAAGGTGCGGATGTTGGCGCCCAGCCGCGTGTAGAACTCCTGATGCTCCATAGATGACACCACTTTCCCGAAAAGATGATTTTCGTTGTTTTTTGCCTTTTTTCTCTCTGACGTGCTTCAAGATTATCAAATCAGAGTAGAAAAGTCAACTGTGATAACGTATTTTGCGGTGCAAACTCCACTGACAGTAAAGTTTGCACCGTTTTCCATTTTCCATTTCACATGATACACTTTGAACAGGTAAAGTGTTTTACCGGAGAGAAATTATCAAAAAAGGAGTGCTTCCCATGCAAAAAGAAAAGCAGAGATTCTCTGGGTATACCCAAGCCGTGCTGGCCGCCGTGATCACCTTCACCTGCGGCATGAGCTACGGCGCTTACGGTATGCTCATCGTACCCCTGTCAGAGCGTCTGGGGTGCAGCATCACCGCCGCCGGCGTACCCGCCACGGTGGAGACCATTGCCGCCTTTGTGGGCGGTATCGTCGGTGCAGGTGCGCTGATTGAAAAATGGAGCGCCCGCCGGTGTATCCTGCTGGGCGCCGTCATCGCCAGCCTGTTTGTCACCTCCTACGCTTTCATGCCCTCCCTGTTCCTGCTGTGCGTGTGGGAGGCCATCACCGGCGCGTCCATGGCCTTTGGCTACTCCACCGGCATGAGCGCCTTCATCAAAGAGTGGTTCGTGGAGCGGCGTGAGACGGTGCTGGGCGCGGCTATCGCCTGTATCGGCTTCGGCGCGGCGGCCGGAACGTGGCTGTTCGGCAAGATCGACACCACCTATGGTCTCAACGTCACCTGCATCGTGTTCGGTGGGCTGGGCGTGCTGAGCATCCTCATCTACGTGCTGGGTCTGCGGAATCCCGACCAACTGGGTCAGAAGCCGCTGGGTTGGGAAAAGGCCACGGCGTTGGCCGCAGAAGAAGGCGGCGGTACCACCACCGACTTCGGCGTGGATTTCCACGAGGCGCTGTGTTCCCCCTCCCTGTATCTCATCTGCGGTTCCTGCCTGCTGTGGGCGCTGAGCATGGTGCTCTCCCCTTATTTGGCCACTATCCTCATGACCAACGGCATCGAGGAAATGGCCGCCGCCAACTACGCCACCATCAACAATATCGCCATGGCCGTCATGTCGCTGGTGGTGGGTGCGCTTACCGCCAAGCTGGGTCCCAAGTCTTACGTTATCGCCGCGTTCGGCGCCGGTATTTTGGGTCTTGCGGTGCTGGGCATCTGGCTGGAAATGGCCAATACCACTGTCATTTTGCTGCTGGCCTCCATTCTGATGGGCTGCGGTTATGTGGTGGGCACTACCTACGGCCCCATGGTCACCACCAAGGTGTTCGGCAACAAGTGCTTTGACCGCATTATCCCCATCGTGTTCGGTATGCGCTGCATCGGCTTGGGCGTAGGTGTGATGATCCTGCCCACGCTGGCCACCAACCGCGGCAGCTGGACGCTGTCCATCGTGCTGGCGATTATCATGATGGCGGCAGCCATCGTCATGGGTCTGCTGGCTATGCGCCTTGCGCCTATGAACCGTCTCCATCACGGAGAAACCAGCAACACCGCCCAAAAGGCGGAGCAGTAACGGAAAGGAGAGAGCTCTATGGCATGGACACCTCTGCTGGCGCTGGCTCTGTTGGCCTGGGTCTTTGCGCTGGGCGATCATATCGCCAAAAAAACGAAGGGACTGATCTCTTCCCTGGTGGTAGCCAGTGTGGTTTATCTCATCGGCTTTATGAGCGGGCTGCTGCCGTCTGATTCCATCGACAGCACCGGCCTTACCAACTTCATGTACACGGTGGGTATCGGCATCGTCATCACCAGTTTGGGCACGTCTATCCGCATCGCGGACTTTGTGAAAGAGTGGAAAACGGTGCTCATCGCGCTGGTGGGTCTGCTGGGACTGGCGGCTGTCAGCTTCCTTGTGGAGCCCGCCATCTTCGGCAAGGACTTCGCCCTGTCCGCCGCCTGCCCCATCTCCGGCGGCGCCATTGCCGCCATCATTGCCCAAACTGCCGCGCTGGAGGCAGGGCGTGACGATCTGGCTGCCTTCGTCATGCTGCTGCTGGCGTTGCAGCAGCTGGTGGGCATCCCCGTGGCGTCCATCATTCTGAAGAAGCGGCTGTCCAAGATGAGTCTCGATGGTGCTTTCGATTTGGCCGTCCCCGCCGCTGCTGCCGCGGAGACCGCCAAGGCGAAGAAGCTGCCGCTGGCATGGTCTCCTGCCGGTGCAGGCAGCAACTTCTATCTGGCCAAGCTGGTGGTGGTCGCCGCCGTGGCCGGTGTGGTGGCCAATCTTACGGAGATCCCCGGCTCCAACCCCACCAACTACATCCTCAACCCCAATATCGCCTACCTGCTGTTCGGCCTGATCTTCGCCCACTTCGGCTTCCTTGACCGGGATCTGACCTCCAAGACCCAGTCCTTCGGCATCATCATGCTGGCGCTCTGTGCGCTGGTGCCCGCTTCGCTGAACCTGAGTTTGGAGACGCTGGTGAGTTTGCTGCTGCCCATCGTGGGTACGCTGCTCATCGGTGCGGTAGGCTTGGGACTGGGCGGTATGCTCTGCGGCAAGATACTGAAATGCGATGTGTGGGTCTCCTGCGCGCTGGGTATCTGCGCCATGGTGGGCTATCCCGCCACGCAGATCGTCTCCATTGAGGTGGCGGACGGTCTGGACGTTTCCCCCGAGCAGAAGAAGGCGGCGCTGGACTACATCATGCCCAAGATGCTCATTTCCGGCTTTACCTCCGTCACTATCGCATCTGTTGTCTTTGCGTCTATCGTCAGCCAGTTTATTTTCAAATAAGAACAAAAAGGAGAATCACCATGTACGATCTCATCTTAAAGAATTGCCGGCTCATCCCCGAACTGACCGAGGGCTTTGAACAGCCCGTGGGTCATGTGGTGCTGGAGGGCAGTACCATCCACAGCATCCTGCCCATCACCGACGCGGCGCTGCCGGAGGCGAAGGAAGTCATTGATCTGGAGGGCAAGACGCTGCTGCCCGGCTTCATCGACCTCCACACCCACCTCTACTTCACCCATGAGGACATCAACGCGCTGGCGGTCAAGAGCGCCGCACAGTCCACCTTCGACTGCATCGAGTGCGCTCAAACGAAGTTGGCCTACGGCTACACCACCCTGCGGGACTGCGGCAGCAACTACAACACCGCCATCGAGACCCGCAACGCCATCGCCCGCGGCGTCATTCAGGGTCCCCGCGTGCTGGCATCCGGCCGCTGCATCACCCCTACCACCCACGGCAATGATGCCTTTGGCCCCCTCTACTGCGAGTTTGACGACCCCGCGCAGGCGCGACGTATCGTCCGCAAGGAGCTGGCCATGGGCGCGGATTTCATCAAGTATATGGCCACCGGTTCCGTGCTGAACCCCGGCGGCATCCCGGGCGAGGCCATCACCACCCGCGGTGAACTGCAGGCGCTGGTAGACGCCGCCACCGAACTCCACTCCTATGTGGGCGCCCATTGCCACGGCAAGGACGCCATCCTGCTGTGCGCCGACTGCGGCGTTAAGACCATCGAGCACGCCAGTTACATCGATCAGGAGTGCATCGACCGCATTCTGGAGCTGGGCAACAAGTCCGCCATCATCCCCACCTTCGCCATCGTTTACGAGATTTTGGAGGACTTGGTGGCCGGTATCACCCCCCGTGTCAAGGCGCTCATCCGCGACGTGGTGGAGGGGATGCTGAAGGGCAGTGCGCTGGCCTACAAACAGGGCATCACCATGGGCTGGGGCACCAACATCGACCTGGAGGGCTTCAAGCTGGCGCCCTTCCTGGAGGTCAAGGCACGCCGCGAGATGGGCTTGACCAACCTGCAAATGCTCCGTC
>CAYPWQ010000107.1:0-4114 GCA_964414495.1 uncultured Oscillospiraceae bacterium | reverse complement strand
TGGGCGAGCTGACCAACATGCTGGCCAACGGCCACATTCTGGTGCAGCGCTTCGGTGACATTCTGGACGGCAAGCGCACCTGGGAAAAGGAGCTCTCCCGTTCCAACATCCGTCCCACCCTGCCCGATGCCGTGGCGGGCGACATCACTGCCGCCATGCCCTACCGCGCCATGCTGAACATCATCAACTTCATCAAGGCCATGGACGAGGTGGTGCCCGGCTTCGCGGCGGCAGAGACGCTGCTGTATTCCCCGGAGCTGAAGTTCTATTCCAACCGCGTGAAGATGGATGAGCATTTCAGCACCAATATCCGCGGTCTCCACTGCCTGGGCGATTCCAGCGGCTGGACCCGCGGCCTGATGATGGCATCCGTCATGGGCGTGCTCATGGGCCGCGAGATCGCGGCGGAAGAGCAGCGGGCGTAAAACATTTCCACACATAGCCTCCTTTCCGGCGAGAGAAGCTGAGGATACGAGCTTTTCGCGGGGAGGGGACGAAGCATGGACGCTGCCGCCTGCTGGCGTCTGTTTCAGCTGACCGGCGCGCCGGGGTACTATGTCTGGTACCGGCGGCTGCGCCGCTGCGGGCCGGAGCCGCAATGACGGCCCCGGCTACATAGGAGAGTGCATGGCGATTTACGAGGTGTTCCGGGGCGTGGTGCTGCGGCAGACAGAGACAAAGGAAGCCGACAAGATCCTGACGGTGCTGACGGCGGAAAAGGGCAAGCTCTCCGTCATCGCCCGCGGGGCGCGGCGGAAGGGCAGCCGCCTTGCGGCGGCAAGCCAGCTCTTTGCCTATTCCGAGCTCACGGCATACGAGAGCCGCGGCTGGTATATGCTGACGGAGGGAGCCACGCTCCAGCTGTTTCAGGGTCTCCGCACGGACGTGGTGCGCCTTGCTCTCGCGGGCTATCTGGCCGAGCTGACGGAGACCGTGACCCAGGAGGGCGAGGCGGCGGGGGAGATCCTGCCCCTGCTGCTGAACGCGCTGTATGCCCTGGGCGAGCTGAAAAAGGAACCGACGCTGGTAAAGGCGGCCTTCGAGCTGCGGCTGCTGTCTCTGGCGGGCTTTGCCCCCATGCTGGAGGGCTGCTGCCGCTGCGGCGCGGCGGTGGAGGGCGGCGGCTTTCTGGATGCCGCGGCGGGGGGACTGGTCTGCCCAAAGTGCGGCGACATGGATTTCGAGCTGCTGCCGCTCTCGGCGGGAGCGGTGGCGGCGGCGCGGCACGCGGTGCTGGGCGATGCCAAGAGGCTCTATGCCTTTGCCCTGCCGGAGGAGGAGCTGAAGCAGCTCTCCCGCGCGGCAGAGCGCTATGCCCTGACCCAACTGGAGCGGAGCTTCCGCACGCTGGACTTTTACCGGCAATTCTGACAACGGATCGTAGTTTTCGGAAGAAAGATTACAGATCGTATTCATCGTTCCGCCGTCACAGACGGCGAGGAGAACCAATATGAGCGACATGTTTGAAAAATCCATCGAGAAGCTGGAGCTTCCCCGGGTGCTGGAGCAGCTGGCGCGCTTCGCCGTCAGCGACGCGGCCAAGGCCAGGGCCCGCGCCCTCCGTCCGGAGACGGAGCGGGGCGAGGTGCTGCGCCTGCAGGACGAGACGGAGGCGGCCCGCAGCTTCATCGGACTGCGGGGCAGCCCCTCCTTCGCGGGCGTGAAGGATGTGAGCGAGGCGCTGGACCGCGCCGACCGGGGCGGTATGCTGAACACGCGGGAGCTGCTGGACATCGCGGGGCTGCTGACGGCCTCCCGCCGGGTGTCGGAGTATCTGGAGGCGGCCAGCAATCAGAAGACCGTGCTGGATCAGCTGTTCCTCTCTCTGCGGCCCCAGCGCCATCTGGAGGAGCACATCCGCAGCTGCATCCTGGGCGAGGAGGAGATCGCGGACGGAGCCAGCGCCGAGCTGGCGGATATCCGCCGCCACATGCGGGCGGCCGCGGCCAAGAGCCGCTCCATCCTGCAGAAGATCATCTCCTCCCCCAGCTATTCCCGCGTTTTGCAGGAGGCGCTGGTCACCGAGCGCAACGGCCGCTTCGTGGTGCCGGTGAAGGCCGAGTGCCGCGGCGAGATGCCGGGACTGGTGCACGATGTCTCCTCTTCCGGCGCGACCGTGTTCATCGAACCTCTCAGCGTGGTGCAGGCCAACAACGAGCTGCGGGAGCTGGAGAGCAAGGAGAAAAAGGAGATCGAGCGCATCCTGCGTCTGCTCAGCGCCGAGGCGGCCGCCGCCCGGGAGCAGACTATCTGGAACTATGACATTCTGGTGCAGCTGGATCTGATCTTTGCCAAGGGCGAGCTGGCCTATCAGATGAAGGGCATGAAGCCGGAGCTCACCGGCGGCAGCAGCATCGTGCTGCGCCGAGCCCGCCATCCCCTGCTGGACAGCGCCAAGGCCGTGCCCATCAGCGTGGAGCTGGGGCGGAGGTTCGACACGCTGGTCATCACCGGTCCCAACACCGGCGGCAAGACGGTGACGCTGAAGACCATCGGCCTGCTGGTTATGATGGCCCAGTGCGGCCTGCAGATCCCGGCGGACGACGGCAGCAGCCTCGGCGTATTCGACCGGGTGCTGGCGGACGTGGGCGACGAGCAGAGCATCGAGCAGAGCCTTTCCACCTTCTCCGCCCACATGGTGAACATCGTGAAGATCATGGAGGAGGCGGACGACCGCAGTCTCGTCCTCTTCGACGAGCTGGGCGCGGGCACCGACCCGGTGGAGGGCGCGGCGCTGGCCATCAGCATCATCGAGAGCATCCGCGGTCTGGGTGCGCGGGTGGCCGCCACCACGCACTATGCGGAATTAAAGACCTATGCCATGACCACCGCGGGGGTGGAGAACGCCTCCTGCGAGTTTGATGTGGAGACCCTGCGCCCCACCTATCGCCTGCTCATCGGCGTGCCGGGCAAGTCCAACGCCTTTGCTATCTCCCGGCGGCTGGGCCTGCCGGAATATGTCATCGACCGGGCGCGGGAGCAGATGGGCGCGGACAGTCTGCGCTTCGAGGATGTGCTGACGGAGCTGGAGCGCAAGCGTCAGGCGCTGGAAAAGGAGCAGATCGAGACGGAGCGCCTGCGCGTCCAGCGGGAGGAGGATGCCCGCAAGGCCCGGGAGTTCCGCGAGCAGATGGAAAAGGCCCGGGAAAACGCCCGCAAAAAGGGCGAGAGCGACGCGAGACGGCTTTTGCAGGAGGCACGGGATGCCACGGATCAGGTGTTCCGCGAGCTGAAGGAGCTGAAAAAGCAGCAGGAGAAGGCCGTGAACTGGCAGGAGGCGAACGACAGCCGCGCAGGCCTCCGGGCCCAGCTCAACGAGCTGGAGGAGCACATCGGCCACCGGGAGGAGGAACGCGAGCCCATCCCTGCCCCCAGCCGTCCCATCCGCTGCGGCGACCGGGTGGAGATCCCCGGCGTCCGCACGGCGGCGGAGGTGGTGGCCGTGAAGGGCGAGACGCTGGAGCTGCGCGCCGGCGTCATGAAGCTCACGGCAAAGGCCGGCGAGGTGCGTCTGATCGAGGAGGCCGAGCTGCCGAAGCCCAAAAAGCAGCAGCAGAAGACCCCCGTCATGGGTGTGCGGGTCATCGGCAGCGTCCGGGCGGCATCGGAACTGGACATCCGCGGCATGGATTCGCTGGAGGCGGAGGCCGTGGTGTCCCAGTATCTGGACAGCGCCGTCATGGGCAAGCTGAATGTCGTCACCATCATCCATGGCAAGGGCACCGGCGCGCTGCGCAAGGCCGTGCAGCAGATGTTGCGGCGGGATCCGCGGGTGAAGAGCTTCCGCCTGGGCGTCTACGGCGAGGGCGAGTCCGGTGTCACCGTGGTGGAGCTGAAATAAGGGCCCGCAGGCGGCGTTTCGGCGGCGCGGAGGGCTTGCGGCAGGCGGTTTTTGTGCTATTTGTGGGAAACGTTTGCCGCGCCTGCGGCGAAAAAAACCGGAATTTGTGAAAAAACGACATTGACGATGTGAACAGAATCCCGTATCATGTAATCAGACGAATGCCGGAAAGAATGAAAAGGAGAGTTGACTATGTATACGCAGGAAGTTACTGTCACCAACGAAGTTGGTCTGCATGCAAAACCCGCTACCTACTTTATCCAGAAGGCAAAT
>CAYPWQ010000106.1:0-4116 GCA_964414495.1 uncultured Oscillospiraceae bacterium | reverse complement strand
GGAAAAGGACGAAAGACGCGTCAACGCCAAGAGCCTCCTGGGTGTTCTGTCCCTCGGCATCGTGCAGGGCACGACCATCACGCTGATCGCCGACGGCTCCGATGAGGAGGCCGCGGTCAAGGCCCTGGCGGATCTGATCCGGAACGATCTCGAAAAGTAAGCAAGTGAAAAAAAGAGGCTGCCCGCCGGGGCAGCCTTTTTTTCTCTGCCCCGCCGCAGGGCATGGACGGCGGCGGAAAACCCTGCTATACTGAAGAAAAATGAAAGGAGGGAGAACGGATGACGAAGGACGAGCTGCGGGAAAAGGCCAACGAGCTGCCCCTGCTGCCGGGGGTCTATCTCATGATGGACAAGAGCGGCACGGTGATCTATGTGGGCAAGGCGAAGAAGCTGAAAAACCGGGTGAGTCAGTATTTCCGTGAGGATGCCGCCCACACGCTCAAGACCCGTCTCATGGTGGAGCAGGTGCGGCAGTTCGATACCATCGTCGTCACCAGCGAGTTCGAGGCGCTGGTGCTGGAAAACTCCCTCATCAAGCGCCATCAGCCCCGGTACAACATCCTGCTGAAGGATGACAAGGGCTATCCCTTCGTGCGGCTGACGCGGGGGGAGTATCCCCGCTTCACGCTGGTGAACCGGGTGGGGAGCGACGGTGCGCGCTATTTCGGGCCCTTCGGCGGACGGCACGACACCTATGCGGCGCTGGACGCGGTGTCGCAGGCGCTGAAGCTGCCCACCTGCCGCAAGGAATTCCCCCGGGACATCGGGAAGGAGCGGCCCTGCCTCAACTTTCATATGGGCCGCTGCGACGGCTTCTGCCGGGGCATCCCCACGGCGGAGGAATACCGCAGCCGCATGGATCAGGCGGTGCTGCTGCTGGAGGGCAAGCTCCGTCAGGTGACGAAGCCCCTGGAGGAGGAGATGGCCCGGGAGTCGGAGGCGCTGCACTTCGAGCGCTGCGCCGTGCTGCGGGACACCATCGCCGCCATCGAGGTGCTGGGGAACCGGCAGAAGGTCATCGCCGGCATCTGCGCCGACACCCACATCTGGGGCCTTTACCGGGGCGAGGTGAAGTGGGCCTGCGCCGTGCTCTATATCAAGGACGGGGCGCTCACCGGCAAGGAGGCGCGGGTCTTCGACGTGCCGGTGGAGGACAGCGCGGAGGAGGTGCTGGGGACGATCCTGAACCAGTACTATCTGGGCCGCGGCGCACTGCCGAAGGAGATCCTGCTGCCTCTGGCACCGGAGGAGATGGAGGAGCTGGCTGCCGCCTTCACGGACCGGGCAGGGCGGAAGGTCTATGTCCGCACGCCCCTGCGGGGCGAAAAGGCCGAGCTGCTGGATATGGCGGCGCGCAACGCCCGGGAGGAGGCCGAGCGCGCCGTCAGCGACGGTGAGCGCACCAGCCGCACGCTGGAGCTGCTGGGGAAATACATGGGACTTGCAGAGCCGCCGAAGCGCCTGGAAGCCTATGATATCTCCAACACCGGCGGCGACGATATCGTGGCATCCATGGTGGTGTCGGAGAACGGGCGCTTTGCCAAGGGGGAGTACCGGAAGTTCCGGATCAAGTCGCTCTCCGGTGCGCCGGACGACTATGCCTCCATGCACGAGGTGCTGTCGCGCCGCTTCCACCGCTATCTGGCGGGAGACGAGAAATTCTCCACCCTGCCGGACGCGCTGCTCATCGACGGCGGCGAGACCCACGCTGCCGTGGCGGAGGCCGTGCTGCGGGAGACGGGGCTGCGCATCCCGGTGTTCGGCATGGTGAAGGACGACCGGCACCGTACCCGCGCCCTTATCACCGCCGCGGGGCGGGAGATCGGCATCAGCGGCAGCGAGGCGGTGTTCAGCTTCGTGGGCCGCATCCAGGAGGAGACCCACCGCTTTGCCGTGACCTTCCATCACCAGACCCACGGCAAGCGCGTCATCGCCTCCCGGCTGGACAGCATCCCCGGCATTGGCAAGACCCGCAAGGCGGCGCTGTTGAAGCGCTTCGGCAGCGTAAAGGCCATCGCCGCGGCCTCGCGGGAGGAGCTGTCTGCCGTGCTGCCGCGCAGTGCAGTGGAGTCTGTGTGGCAGAGCTTCCATGGCGAAGAGGCCACCGCGGATGGTCGCTGAACAAGACAACGACGCTCTCCGGGGACGAAGGCTCCGGAGAGCGTTTCTGCGCCCCGGCCGAAAGCCGCATAAAAAATCAATAAAAGAAGCGCCTCGAAATATTCTATGGTTGCTATTTATTGAAAAAACATATATAATAAGTGCAACGATAATTTTTGCAGACCGACGGGTCTGCCCTGAAAAAACTGCGCCGCGCGCGGCGGGTATAGAAGGAGTCTCCGCTATGGCTGAGAAGAACGAGATCTTGAGAAGCATTCCCAAAATGGACGAACTGCTGCGCTTTCCCGAGCTGACTGAGCTGATGAACACGGCGGCGGCCGCCACCGTGACGGATGCCGCGCGGGAGACGGTGGACGCCTTCCGCCGTCAGGTGCTGGCGGGGGAGGCGACGGAGCCCCTGCCCCGCGAGGAGCTGACGGCGCGCATCATCCGCCGGGTGAAGGAGCTGGAGCAGCCTGCCTTCCGCCCCATCGTGAACGCCACGGGCGTGTCCCTGCACACGAATCTGGGCCGCGCCTGCCTGTCCAGGCGGGCGGCGGACGCGGTGTACGGCGTGATGAGCCGCTATACGAATCTGGAATACAATGTGGAGGAGGGTCGCCGCGGCAGCCGCTATGACCATGTGGAGAGCCTGCTGCGGAAGGTCACGGGGGCCGAGAGCGCCCTGGTGGTGAACAACAACGCCTCTGCCGTGCTGCTGGTGCTCTGCGCCATGGCCAACAAGGGCGAGGTGATCTGCTCCCGGGGCGAGCTGGTGGAGATCGGCGGTGCCTTCCGCGTGCCGGAGATCATGGAGCAGTGCGGCTGCGATCTGAAGGAGGTGGGCGCCACCAACAAGACCCCCCTGAAGGACTATGTGAAGGCCATCACCGAGAATACCAGGGCACTTCTGAAGGTGCATACCAGCAATTTCAAGATCGTGGGCTTCACGGATTCCGTCTCTCTTGCGGAGCTGGTGGAGCTGGGCCGGGAGAAGGGCCTGCCCGTGATCGAGGATCTGGGCAGCGGCTCTCTCGTGGATCTGGAGCAGTTCGGCATCCACGACGAGCCCACGGTGCAGGATTCCGTCCGCGCGGGCGTGGACGTGATCTCCTTCAGCGGCGACAAGCTGCTGGGCGGCCCCCAGGCCGGCATCATCATCGGCAAAAAGAAATATATCGATGTCATCAAGCGCCATCCCCTGAACCGGGCGGTGCGCGTGGATAAAATGACCCTGGCGGCGCTGGAGGCGACCCTGCGCAGCTATGCCGAGGGCGAGGAGCAGGCGAAGAAGGAGATCCCGGTGCTGCAGATGCTGAGCGCCGATCTCACGGGCCTGCGGACGAAGGCGGAGTATCTGGCCGCTCTCATCCGGGAAAAGGGCGTTGCCTGCGAGGTGCGCGCCGAGGACGATCAGGTGGGCGGCGGCAGCGTCCCCACCCAGCTGCTGCCCACCTTTGCCGTGGCCCTTGCGCCGAAGAATTGCAGCGTGGACACGCTGGAGGTGCGGCTGCGCCGCCGCGAGCTGCCCATCGTGGGCCGCATCCATGACGGTGTGTATCTGCTGAGCGTCCGCACCATGGATGAGAATGACTTCCCCACCGTGGCGGCGGCAGTGAAAGAGGCGATGGAGGCATGAAGCACGTCATCATCGGCACGGCGGGCCATGTGGATCACGGCAAGACGGCCCTGATCCGCGCCCTCACCGGCATCGACACGGATCGTCTGGCGGAAGAGAAAAAGCGCGGCATCACCATCGAGCTGGGCTTTGCCCATCTGGACTTTCCGGACGGGACGCAGGCCGGCATCGTGGACGTGCCGGGGCACGAAAAGTTCATCAAAAACATGCTGGCCGGCGCGGGCGGCATCGACCTTGCCATGCTGATCGTGGCGGCGGACGAGGGCTTCATGCCCCAGACCGTGGAGCATCTGGACATTCTGGAACTGCTGGGGATCCAGAACGGCGTGGTGGTCATCACCAAGACCGACATGGCAGACCGGGACTGGATCGACATG
>CAYPWQ010000105.1:0-4122 GCA_964414495.1 uncultured Oscillospiraceae bacterium | reverse complement strand
CCGAGGGAGTCTCCCTCCGCCTTTGCCGCGGCGATGGCGTCGCGCATCCGCCCCCCCGCCTCATCGCTCACAGTGGGGAAGGCCTTTTCCGCCGTGGAGACCGTCAGCCCGCCCTCATCCTCCACGCCGCCGATGGCGGCGATGCGGGAAAGGATCGTCACCCCCTCCGCCGCAAGGAGCTGACGGCAGATGCCGCCCGCGATGCAGAGCGGCGCGGTGAGCCGCCCGGAGAAGGCTCCGCCGCCGGTATAGTCCTGTGCACCGCCATATTTCACGGCGGCGGTATAGTCCGCATGGCCGGGACGGGGCGTGTTTTTCAGGGCGGCGTAGTCGCCGCTGCGGGCGTTTTCATTGCGGATCACGGCGGTGAGCGGCGCGCCGCAGGTGCGCCCGTTCCAGAGACCGGAGAGAAATTCCACCTGATCCCGCTCAGCGCGGGGCGTGGAATAGGCGTTTCGGCCCGGGGCGCGGCGGTCAAGAAAGCGCTGCAGCTCTGCCACGTCGATGGCAAGGCCCGCGGGCAGCCCCTCCATGGTCACGCCGATGGCGGGGGAATGGGACTGGCCGAAAATGGTGAGGCGGAGGATCTGACCGTAGCTGCTCATGGTGCTGCTCCTTTCGTTCTCCTGCCGTGCGCCGATGCGCACGATCCGGTGTGTTTCGTCTGTTTTCCCGCCGTTGGGTCATGGGGAGACGGTCGGGCGGGCGGCCCGTCCCTGCTGGATGCTTATTTGCAGACTCCCGGCCGCGCCGGGAGCGGTGTGCTTTTTGAGATGCCGCGCTCACTCCCGTGTCAGGGCGGCAAAGTCCGCCCAGAAGCGGGGATAGGATTTTTCCACGCAATTGCTGTCCCGCACGGTCACGCCGCCCTCGGCGGCGCAGGCGGCGACAGCCGCCGCCATGGCGATGCGGTGGTCGCCGAAGGGCTCTGCCGTGCCGCCGCGCAGAGGCGTGCCGCCCCGGATGACCAGACCGTCCGGCAGCTCCTGCACCGCACCGCCGAGGGTGCGCAGCAGTGCGGCGGTGCTTTGCAGACGGTCAGACTCCTTCAGGCGCAGACGCGCGGCGTTGACGACCCGCGTCTCGCCCTCCGCCGCTGCCGCGAGAGCGGCCAGGGCGGGGATCAGATCCGGCACGGGTGCGGCGTCGATGGTGATGCCGCGAAGGTGTTCGCCCCGGCGGACGGATACCGTGCCGTCGTCCTCCTGTACCTCCGCGCCGAAGCGGCGCAGCAGCGCGAGAATGGCCCGGTCGCCCTGGGCGGAGGCGGGCTCCAGCCCCGAAACGGCGGTCCCCTCGCGGGAGAGAGCCCCCATGCAGAGGAAGAAGGCGGCGGAGGAATAGTCTCCCTCCACCGCGAGACGGCGGGGAAGCTGTGGGCGCTCACCGCCGCCGATGCGCCAGAGGCCGTCCTGCTTTTCTGTGGAAATGCCCGCAAGGGCCAGGGCCTGTTCCGTCATGGCAACGTAGCCCGCGGATTCCAGCGCGCCCGTCACGGTAAGGGTGCTGCTTTCCGCCAGCAGGGGCAGCGCCAGCAGCAGACCGGAAAGATACTGGGACGACACGTTCCCCGGCAGAGTGAACGCCCCGGGCATCAGCTGCCCGCTGACATGGAGCGCCGCGCCCTCCGCCCGCAGGGTCATGCCGTGGGCGGTGAGCTGCTGATCCAGCGGGGCAAGGGGACGATCCGGCAGCCGCCCTTCCCGCAGGAAGAGGCATTCCGCGCCGAGCGCACCCGCCACGGGCAGCAGAAAGCGGAGCGTCGAGCCGCTTTCGCCGCAGGGGAGGCGGCAGAGGCCCCCGGGCACTTCCCGGATGGGACGCACCCGCAGAAGACCTTCCTCCTCCTGAATGTCTGCGCCGAGGGCGCGGAGACAGTCTGCCGTGGCGGCGATGTCCCGGGAAATACCGTCGCAGAGAAGGGTCGTTTCCTCCCGGCCGAGGGCCGCCAGGATCAGCAGGCGGTGGGCCTGGGATTTGGAGGCGGGCACGCGGACAGCGCCCCGCCGTGTGCCGGGAAGCAGTTCCACCGTCATCGTGCGCCACCGTCCTTCATCCAGTCCGTCAGCTCCTCTGCGGGCACGGGCAGCACGCGGCAGCGGCCCACGTCCTCCGGCACGATGAGATGCAGCGTGCCGCCGCTCATTTTCTTATCCGAGAGCGCGGCGGCGGCCAGCTCCTCCGCGCTGTAGTTCAGTTCCGTGGGCAGGCCGTGGCGCTCCAGCATCGCCAGCAGCCGGGGAAGGGTCTCTGCCGCGCAGAGCCCGCGCTTCACCGCCGCCCGGGTGATGGCCGCCATGCCCATGGCAACGGCCTCGCCATGGGAGACGGAAAAGAGACTGCACTGCTCCACCGCGTGGCCCACGGTGTGGCCCAGATTCAGCAGGCGGCGCAGCCCGCCCTCCCGCTCGTCGCGCTCCACGATGTCCCGTTTCATGGCGACGCAGCGGGCGATGAGCGCTTCCTGCGAAAGCGTCTCCGGCCGGGAGAGCGCGTCGAAAAACGCCTCGTCGCCCAACAGACCGTATTTGATGACCTCCGCCATGCCCGCGCGGTACTGCGCGGCGGGGAGCGTCGATAACACGTCGGTGTCGCAGAGGACGGCGACGGGCTGATAAAAGCAGCCCGCGAGGTTCTTTCCCTCGGGAAGATCCACGCCGGTCTTGCCCCCCACGGAGGAATCCACCGCCGCGAGCAGCGTGGTGGGCAGCTGGGCATAGTCTACGCCCCGGAGATACGCGGCGGCAGCAAAGCCCGCCATGTCTCCCGTCACGCCGCCGCCCAGGGCCACCACCAGATCGCTGCGGGTGAGGCGGCTCTCTGCGAAAAAGCGCAGCAGCCCGCCCCAGGTCTCCAGCGTCTTGTGCGCTTCTCCGGCGGGGAAGGTGACATGGGTCACGGCAAAGCCCGCGCCCCGGAGAGACGTTTCGACGGTCGCCCCGTAAAGGCTCCATACGGTGTCATCCGAAACGATGGCGGCGGTCTTCGCCGCCGAGACCGCGCGGAGTTCCTCGCCGCAGCGGCCCAGCAGCCCCGCGCCGATGCGCACGTCATAGGTTTTCGATGCGGAAACGGGAATGGTCTTCACCGGCCGTCCACCTCTTCCTTGCGTTTTCTGCCCTCGTCCAGCAGGGCGGTCAGGGTCTCGCCGTCCCCCGCCGCAATGGCGGCGCGGTAGGCGGAAAGGCTCTCCAGAAACAGATCCAGTTCGTGGAGCAGGCAGTCCCGGTTTTCCAGGAACAGCTCCGCCCACATGGTGGGATTCAGCCATGCCACGCGGGTCATATCCTTGTAGCTTCCGGCGGAAAAGCCCTTGTGCCGCAGGGCGGTGGGGCTCTTGATATAGGCGTTGGAGACGACGTGCGCCATCTGGGAGGTGAAGGCGATCATCTCATCATGCTGCTGCGCCGTGGTGACGGAGATGCGGCCAAAGCCCGCGGGGGCCAGCAGACCCTTCACCCGGTCCAGCAGGGCGATGTCGTCAAAGTCCGGCGGAACGATCACCATGGGCGCATTGTGGAACAGGTTGGCCCGGGCATATTTGAATCCGGAGTTGTGGGTGCCCGCCATGGGGTGGCCGCCGAGATAGGTGATGCCGTGCTCTGCCGCCATGGGGAAGCAGGCGGCGCAGACCTTCCGCTTGGTGCCGCAGCAGTCGATGACCACGGGCTTTTTCCCGATGTGGGGCGCCATGCGGCGCAGCCACTCCACCGCCGCCTCGGGATACACGGCGATGAGGATCAGCTCGCACCCGGCGGCATTCTCCGCCGTGAGCTCGCCGCCGACCGCGCCGCTCATGATGGCAAATTCCAGTGTGGCGCGGTCTGTGTCGCAGGCGAGGACGCTGTGCCCCGCCGCCTGATAGGCCTTGGCAAAGGAACCGCCGATGAGCCCCAGTCCTACGATACCGACGGTCATGATGCCACCACCTCCCGCACGCGGCGGACCTTTTCCGCAAGGGAAGCGTACTGCTCCGGCGTGAGAGACTGCGCACCGTCGCAGAGGGCGCTGAGGGGATCGTTGTGCACCTCGATCATGAGACCGTCGGCTCCGCAGGCCGCGCCCGCAAGGGCCATGGGCTCCACCAGACGGGCAAGGCCCGTTGCGTGGCTGGGATCCACG